>CAXTPH010000155.1:0-6303 GCA_964245955.1 uncultured Sphingomonadaceae bacterium
GGGGGAACGCCGCCGGCGCCGCTGACGACCGCCGTCGCCGCGCCCGACCTCGGCCTCGAGCCCGACGATCAGGTCTATGGGCTGGTGCCGGATTCGGCGGCGCCAGGAGTCGCGCCCGACAATAGCGGCGAGGTCGATGTCCGGCCGCGGCGGCGCGATCCGGCCCCGGGCGACGAGGACCAGCCACGCCTCGACGATCGTTGGCTCAACGAGACACTCAACGCCCCCGCGTCGCCGCCGCCGCCGCGGCAACGCGACCCGTATTAGATCGCTGTCCTACACCCAGCGAAACGTGGCAGCATTGGCGGATCGAGTCGCCGCCGGGCGGCGGGAACTGTGCTTCTCATCGTGAGCGCCGGCCCGGCTCGACCCGGACGTATCATCGGAAAGCAGCGAAAGTCGAAAACACTGTCGTCTGTGTGAACTTATTTTGAACTTAGCAGCGGATTTGCCCATTCGACCCGAACTGCGGGATCGCCTTCGGCCGCTATCCGCACCGGATCGATTACGCCGCCGAGCCGCCGCCACGCCCAGATTGCCGCGCCGCGAACGACCGCAGCAGGGTCGTCGAGGAGCTTTCGTATCGGGCCGAGCAGCTCGACGTCGCCGCTGTTTCCCGCCGCGATGGCGACGTTGCGGACGAAGCGGTCGCGCCCGATCCGCTTGACCGGCGATCCGGCGAACACCGCGCGAAAGCTCGCGTCGTCGAGCATCAGCAGGTCGGCGAGAGCAGGCCGAACGAGCTCGGCGCGCGCGGCGAAGGCGATATCGCGTGCTGCGACCGCGAACTTGTTCCAGGGGCAGACGCTCAGGCAGTCGTCGCACCCGTAGATGCGGTTACCGATCGCCGCCCTGAACTCGATCGGGATCGGTCCCTTGTGCTCGATCGTCAGGTACGAGATGCAGCGCCGCGCATCCAACTGATACGGCGCCGGGAAGGCGGCGGTCGGGCACGCGCGCTGGCACGCGTCGCAACTGCCGCAGCGGTCGCGCCCCGGGGCTGAGGGGGTCAGGTCGAGCGTCGTGTAGATCGCGCCGAGGAACAGCCACGAGCCGTGGTCGCGCGAGACAAGGTTGGTGTGTTTGCCCTGCCAGCCGAGCCCGGCGGCCTCGGCGAGCGGCTTCTCCATTACCGGTGCGGTGTCGACGAAGACCTTGAGCGGGGCGGGGGCCGCCGCGACGAGCCAGCCCGCAAGCGCCTTCAACCGCCGCTTGATGCTGTCGTGATAGTCGCCGCCCATCGCATAGACCGATATCGCGGCATGGGCCGGGTCGTCGGCGAGCCGGAGCGGGTCGAGCGCGGGGGCATAGGTCGTGCCGAGCATGATCACCGTGCGGACGTCGGGCCACAATGCTGCCGGTGATGCCCGGCGGTAGGCGGTGTCGGCCATCCAGATCATATCGCCGTGGCGACCGTCGGCGAGCCAGTCGCGCAGCCGCTGACCGGCGAGCGGCGCGGCGGTGGCGGGGGTGATGCCGAGCGCGGCGAAGCCGTGGGTGCGGGCCGCGGCGGTGAGGCGGGTGCTCAGATCCTCCCCGGCACGGGGAGGGGGACCGCGCCGCTCTTGCGGCGGGGTGGAGGGGCGGTCGAGCTGACTCAACGCCCGAGTGCGCTCGACCGCCCCTCCACCATCGCAAGGGCGATGGTCCCCCTCCCCGTGGCGGGGCGGATCGCAGAGCTACCAGTCGAGCTTGTCATAATGGCTCGGCGGCGGCAGCCCCTCCATCCGGTCGCCGAGCAGGGGGCGAAAGGTCGGGCGCGACTTGATCGCCGAATACCATTGCCGCGCCGGGTCGTGCCCGTCCCAGTCGATGCCGCCGAGATAATCGGCCACCGACACCTGGGCGGCGGCGGCAATGTCGGCGAGGCCGAACGCCGGACCCGACAGCCAGCGGCGATGATCGAGGACGAAGTCGAGATAGTCGAGGTGCGCCTCGGCGGCCTTGGCTGCCGCGCGGATCACCTTGGCATCGGGCGCGGTGCGTTCGAACACGCGCTTGAACATGCGCTCGCCGAGCAGCGGCACGACGACTTCGGCGTAGAACTTGCCCTCGAACCACGCGACCATCCGGCGCGTCTCGGCGCGCTCGGCGGCGCCCGAACCGAGCAGCGGCGAGCGCGCGATCGTCTCCTCGAGATACTCCCCGATCGCACCCGAATCGCTGAGGATCAGCGGCCCGTCGCGCAGCACCGGCGTCTGGCCGGCGGGGTTCAATTCCATAAAGCCGTCGCGCCGCTCCCACGGCAGCTCGACGACGAGCTCGACCGTAATTCCCTTCTCGGCGCACTGAAAGCGGACCTTGCGCGAGAAGGGGCAGAGCGCGAACTGATGGAGTTGCCACATAAGCGTCTTGATAGCGTCGGCCGCCGTCGCCGGTCACGGCTTAAGTTGCACCCATGCCGGCGCGTGATCGCTCGACTTGGCCCCGGCGCGTGCGTCGCGGTCGACGCCGGCGGCGGTCAGGCGCGCCACGAGGTCGGCGCTGAGCAGCAGATGGTCGAGCCGCATTCCGCGGTCGTGCGCGAAGGCGTCGCGAAAATAGTCCCAGAAGGTGAACATCGGCTCATCCGGGTGCAGCGCCCGCAGCGCGTCGGTCCAGCCCTGCGCGACGAGTGCCGCATAGGCCGCGCGCGGCTCGGGCTGGACGAGCGCGTTGCCGGCGAGGGCGCCGGGGCGATAGATGTCGAACGCGGTCGGGACGACGTTGTAGTCGCCCGCCAGCACGACCGGCAGTCCGCTCGCGAGCAGACCGGCGGCGTGCCGGGCGAAAGCGTCGAACCACGCGAGCTTGTAGTCGAATTTCGGTCCCGGCCACGGATTGCCGTTCGGCAGGTAGAGGCAGCCGATCAGGACGCCGTCGACCGCCGCCTCGAGATAGCGGCTCTGAGCGGGATCCGGGTCGCCCGGGAAACTCCGCCGCGTCTCGACCGGGGTCGCGCCCCGCGCAAGAATCGCGACGCCGTTCCAGCTCTTTTGCCCGTGCCACACCGCACGATATCCCGCCGCCGCGAGCTTATCAGCGGGGAAGCGCTCGTCGGGGGCCTTGAGCTCCTGAAGCGCGACGGCGTCGGGCTTCGCGCGGTCGAGCCAGTCGAGCAGGTTCGCCAGCCGTCCGTTGATGCCGTTGACGTTGTACGTCGCGATCTTCACCGACAGGGGCCGGGCACGAGTTCATAGACATGGACGTACTTCACCCGAAGCACCGATGGGTTTGGCGTGTCGGTGATCGGGTAGCCCGACCCCAGCGCGAGGTTGACGATCGGATAGAGCGGCCGCGTGTGTTCGGGGGGCGTGGCGATCTCCCACACCGGCTTGCGATCGAGATAGAAGGTCGTCACGTCGGGTGCGACGCGGACGCCGTAGTTGTGGAATGCGGTCGTCAGGCTGTCGGCCGCGACGCGGTTCCAGTGCAGCCCGCCGGGCGAGTCCTGCCCGGGCCAGACGTGCCATCCGCTCTGAAAGCCGGTCGCGTCGTGGCCGTAATATTCGATCACGTCGAGCTCGACCGACGGGGCCGTCTCGCCGGGGTGCGTGTGCGTGCCGAGCCAGAATGCCGGCCATGTCCCGGGCCCGGGCGGCAGCTTCATCCGCGCCTCGAAATAACCGTAGCGGACGCCCGGCCCGGCACCGCTGGCGTCGCCCGCCGCGATCAGCCCCGACGTCCAGTGCCCGGCGACATCGCGGCGTGCCGTGATGGCCAGGCCCTCCGCGTCGCGCGCGAACGGCCCGCCCGCGCCCGGGTCGCCAAATGCTGCGTCGCCGAAGTCGCCGTTCCACGGGGTGTGCGCGGTCCAGCGCGCACCGCGTTCGAGCCGATGCGGCGCGATGGCGAGGGTGGCGAAATCCTCCGTGAAGACCGGCCGCAGCGCGCACATCGCGAGCGGGGTCATCGCGGCGTGCGCGTGGCACGCCGATACCAGCAGCGCGGCGACGGCGGCGCGCTTCATGTTGATGCCGCTAGAAGCTCGCCGCTGAGCTCGACGTGACGGCGGATATAGCCCTCGGCGTCGAGCCCCGTAGCAACCAGATGCGATTGCGCGCGCCGGGCCTGCGCCACCGCGGCATCGGGATCGTCGGCGACGGCGTGGAACGCCGCTCGCATTGCCCGCGCGTCGCCGACCGGGACGTAGGCGACCGCTTCCTCGCCGAAATAGCCGCGCAGACCCCCGACATCGGTCGCGACCACCGGCAACCCGGCAAGGACCGCTTCCTCGATCACCGTGATGCCGCTCGCGTGGAGGTTCGCGCGGAGCGGCACGCACATCACCGTCGCTCGCGCCATCGCCGCGGTGAGATCAGCGTTGCTCGCGAGCCGGCCGATCGTGACGTTGGGCACATCGCGCGCAAGGCTGTGGTCGATCGTGCCTGAATAGACTTCGACGATGATGTCGTCGGCGCCATGCGCGGCAGCGACAAGCGTCGCCCAGTCGCGGTGCCGGTCGTTGCCGAGCGCGATGACGCGGACCGGGCGTGCAGTTCGGGCTACCGGCGCGATCATCCCTTCGGACGGAATGCCGAACGGGACCCGCTCGACGCGCTTTGCCGGGAACAATGTGCGCGCGACCGCGAGGTTCGCGTCGGAATGTACGGTCAGGATGTCGACTCGCCGGATAAGCCGGCGGAACAGCCCGCGCCGCACCGGGTCGAGCCGGGGCCAGCGGTCGAACAGCCAGACCGCCTGGCCGAGCAGCTTCGGCCCAGGGGGCAATACCGCCGCGACGCCGAGGAACTGCGATTCGGTATGCGTCCAGACGACGTCGGCCCGCGCCATTGCCGCGCGATGCCGCCAAGCATGCACGAGGTCGAAGCCAAGGATGACGCGCAGTGCCAGCCGGACAAATCTGGCGACCGGGTTCTCGGACTTGGAACTCGAAAAGGAGACGTGACAGCCCATTTTCTCGGCGCGGCCATAGCCGTACGGCGTTTCGTCGTTAATCCCGACCAGCGACCCCGCCGCGTGCGCCGCGCGCCACTGGTCGACATCCTTGTCGCGCGCGAGGTGGACGAATACGGCGAGCTGCCGCGGCTCGGCGGTCACTCGCCGGCTCCGGCGAACTGCATGACCGGTCGCGCAAAGGCTTTCCGCTCGCTGCGGCCGCCCACGCTGGCCGGTCGTCGCGATGCGAGCGCGGCACCGGCGAAGATCGCGAACAGCGCGCTTGGATCGGGGGACGCCGCGACCAGCGCGGCGACGAACAGGAAGGCGAGCGCGGCCCAGGTCGCGGCGACCCCGATCCGTGCACGCTCGTCGTCAAGGCGCGGCGCATTGCGGTCGCGCGGGCGCACCAGCTGCCACAAATAGAGCAGGAACGCCGTCGTCCCGACGACCCCGGTCGAGCCGAGTATCGCGGTGGCGATGCTTGACGAGCGGAAGGTGCCCGGGCCGATGCCGAGCCCGTCCGACGCGACGAAGACCTGCCAACCCTGCCGCGCCCAGAAGGCACGCTGCAGGCCCGACGACGATCCCTGCTTCTTGGTGACGACCGAATCGTAAATATGGGCGAAACTGGCGAGCAGCCCGGGATTGAGGAACGACAGCAGCGCGATGCCGGCGACCGCAAAGATACCGAGGATGATCGCGCTCGACAGCCGACGCGTTCCTCCGCGTGCCAGAACGAAGATCAGCCGGACGGCGGCGTAGCCGGCCAGGCCGACGTATGCGCTGGACGAGGTCGACGCGACGAGAATCAGGAGCAGCGCGAGCGCGATCGGCCCGGTCTGGCGCGGGCGTACCTTGAGCGACCAGCACTCGAACATGAACACAAACCAGACCAGCCCGAAGATCGCGAACGACGACGGCTCAGGCTGGATGCCGCTGATCCGCAGGAACCCGCCCACCTCCTCGTCGAGTTGGGCATAGTTAGCGTTGCGGAAGAAGGTCAGGATCGCGCCGGCGACGCCGCCCTTGCCGGCGACCGACATGACCCCGAAGACGACATGCGCCCACGCGGTGACCACGCCGGCACCGACCAGCGCGCGCAGGCCGCGCGGGTCGCGGCAGGCGACATAGGCGCCGACGGCACAGAGTAATGTCCCGACCATATACACGGCGGTGGTGATGTTCTGCGACGTCGGCGCCAGTGCGAGCGTCGCAAACAGCGGCCCGTTCGCCTGGCGCATCGGCGCGACGTCGATCACCCCGGCGAACAACCGCGGTCCGACGAACGCCATCGTGAAGCCGTAGATCACGAAAACCGCCAACGGCAGGTTGGCGCGCAGCGACGCCGCAACGAGCTCGCCCTGTCTACTCCCCGGCAGCGCGATCCGCATGACGAGCAACAGCAGTGCGACATTGACCGGG
>CAXTPH010000156.1:0-6302 GCA_964245955.1 uncultured Sphingomonadaceae bacterium
GGTCGGCTATGGCGCCCAGCGCGCAGGCGGCGTGATCCCGCCGAGCGCGGTGCTGCTGTTCCGGATCGAGCTGCTGGGCGTCCAGGGGAAGTCGTAGCGCGGCCGCGCGCAGCGAAGCGAACGCGCTTGCGTTCGTTAGCAGCGCGAGGGCTCGCGCAAGACCGGCCGGCGGGTCGGCTGCGACCGCAGCCGAACTCGTCCGACGACCGGCGCGGCTTCGCCGCGACGCGCCACCTGCTGTCATCCCCATGAAGGCGGGGACCCATATTCGAGTAGATTGCGTCGCGGGCCCGGCTGCGGCGGCAGCCCGCGTCGCGGCGAACGGCTGGGGTTATGGGTCCCCGCCTTCGCGGGGATGACGGCAGTTGGTTAGAACTGCACGTGCGCCCGCATCGCGAAGACCGGCACCGGCCCCCGGTCGCGATTATACGCCGGATTGACGATCAGCTGCCCATCGGCAGCGAGATGCAGCGGCCCGGCGACGGCAAGGTCGTAATAGGTCTCGCCGATCAGCTCGGCACCGGCATGCGGCAGCTGGCCGTCGCCAACGAGGATGCCGAGCCCGCCCGCCGCCAGATACCGCCGCCGCGCCGCCGAAATGTCGTTGGCGATCAACGCGACTCCGACCCGGTCGCGGTCGCGGCCCCAGCCGCTGCCCTTGATCGAGACACCGCCCGACACCGAACGGTCGATGTCGGTGAACTCGACCGCCTCGCTGCGGCCGTCGCCGAGGCCGGCACGGACGAAGACGCCGACGGTGTCGCTCAGCTCCTGCTCGGCGTCGATGCCGATGCCGGTGCGGTCGCGGAAGCGGCGGACCGGGACCGGGTCGGGCAGGCCGCCGTGCGCCGCGCCATACGCCACCGCGTCGTCGAGCCGCGCGAAATTGCCGTGGCTCAGCCATCCGGTCAGGCGGATCGCGCCGGGCCGCCCGCCGAGCGTCACCCGCCGCTCGACCTCGCCGACGACCTGATACTGGCGGAAATTGGTCTCGAGATCGACGCTGTTCGGGATCTTCGACAGGTTGAACAGCCCCGCGCGCGCCGTCCACCGGCTGACCGCAAGCTCGGCCGTGCCGCCATAGGTGTAGCCCCACGCGTCGGCGGCATAGTCGAACGTGCCAAGGTCGACCGCGGTCCAGTTGAGGAAGTCGCCGCGCGGGTCGTGGGCGTATTTGTTCTGATCGAAGACGTCGGCGGTGCTGAACTTGCCGATCGTCAGCGTCAGCCGGTTGGCGGTGTGGGTCGCGCCGAGGACGTTGATGTCGGGCGCGACCGCCGCGCTTGCGCCGCCGAGGTCGATCGTCTGGCGCAGGAACAGGCGCTGCAGCCGGAAATACGGCGTGCCCTTGCCGACCTTATACGCCTCCGCCGAGGGAAAGCCCGCCGCGCCGAGGGTATTGCGCAGGCCGAAACCCTGGTCGATCTCGCCGTTCGCCCAGACCTCGAGCCCGTGCCACGGGCTGACCCCGACATAGCCGGTCGCGTCGAACGTCTCGCGGAACTGGCCGCCGCCGCTCAGGCTGTTCGGTCCCTCGTAGGGGGCGCGGAACGCGGTGTTGCCCTGCCCGACGACGGTCGACTGGACGTGGACCGCGAACCATTCGGGGGCGGCAGGCGCGGCGTCCTTCGTCTTGTCGGCGGTTCCGGGCTCGGTCGGGGTCGGCGCGGGCGACCCGGCCGACTGCGCGTGTGCCGCGACCGGCGCCAGCGTCAGCATCGCCAGAACCGTCATCGTCGTGCCGCGCATCGCGATACCCCCGCCGATGACCCGCGCGCGACCTAGCGTGGCGGCTCCGCCGGGGCAACCGTGCGCTGCGTCAGCGCGACCTTGATTAGCGCGACGATCGGATCGGCGAGGATCAGCCCCATGATCCCGAACAGCACGCCGAACAGCAGCTGCGCCGCGAGGACGACCGCCGGCGCGAGGTCGACCGCGCGCTTCTCGATCATCGGGCTGACGAACTGGTCGGCGAGCTGGACCGCGAGATAGACGGCCAGCGTCTCGAGCCCGATCGTCGTTCCCGCCGAGAAGCCGATGGCGAGCATCAGCGCGCCGCTGGCGATCGCGCCGAGATTGGGGATGAAGGCGAACAGCCCCGAGACGAGCGCCAGCAGCAGCGCCAGCGGCGTCCCGACGAGGCTGAGGCCGAGAAAGATCACCGTGCCCTCGAACAGCATCAGCACGAGCCGCCCGCCGACCCAGCGGCGCAGCATCTGCGCCATCGCCTCGAGCGTGTCTTTCAGTTCGGCGCGCTTGGGCTGCGGCGTCAGCCATTCGATCCCGCGCTCGTACAGCCGCGGGTCGGCGGCGACGAAGATGCCGAAGACGACGATCAGCAGCATGCTGCCGAGTACGCCTGCCGCGCCGCCGATGACGGTCAGAACCTTGCCGAACGAGCCGCCGATCTGCGCCTTGAGCGCGGCCATCGGATCACCGCCGCCGCTGCCGATCCCATATTCCTTCGCCAGCAGCGACAGTCGATCGCTCTGCGCGACGAGCGTCGCCTGGAGCTGGCCGAACTGCTCGGCGATCTGCGTGCCGGCGAAATAGAGGAAGCCGAGCAGCGCGGCGACGAACAGCACGATGACGATGCCGAGGCGGATGCCGCGCGACGTCTGCCAGAACTTGCCGATCAGATGCTCGCCGCCCTGCAGCCCGGCGGCGAAGACGATGCCGCCGAGGATCAGCAGCAGCGACGAGGCGAGGTGCCACGCGAGGAACAGCGCCGTGCCGAGGCCGAGCCATACCGCGGCGTCGGACAGCGCGCCGCGCGCGCGCCCCGACATCTCGATCGGGCTCGGCGGAACCGGCCCGTCGGTGTCGCTCACGGAGCGGGGGCGGGCGTCGGGCCCTGCTTCGGATGGAGCGAGACGAAGGCGCGGCCCGGGCGGAACGCGCCGAACCATGTCAACGGGTTGAGCGTCGTCGACCCGTCGAGCGAGAAGGTCAGGAATTCGGCCCGACCGACGAGGTTTTCGATCGGCAGCATGTCGAGCCCGCCGACGAGGCTCGAGAAGCGGCTGTCCTCGCTGTTGTCGCGGTTGTCGCCCATCAGGAACAGATGTCCCTCGGGCACGATCACCGGCGGCGTATTGTCCTGCGCGGTCTCGCCGAGGTCGAGCACGTCGTAGCTGCGCCCGCCCGGCAGCGTCTCGCGGAAGCGGGGATAGCGGCAGATGGTGACGCCGTCGGCGCGGGTGACGCGATATTGGACGACCTGCGGTGCCGAGCACGTCGTGTTCGCCGATTCGACGATGTCGGCGGGAGCCTCGGGCACCTTCGGTACCGCGACGCCGTTGAGCCAGAGGACGCCGTCCTTCATCTGCACGGTGTCGCCGGGCAGGCCGATGACGCGCTTGATCCAGTCGTCGTGCTCGCGAGGCGACTTGATGATCGCGATGTCGCCGCGCAGCGGGTAGCTGCCGATCAGCCGCCCCGGCATCGGCGGCAGGATCGGCAGCGACGGTGACAGGTACGAATAGCCGTACGGATATTTCGACACGATCAGCCGGTCACCGGTGAGCAGCGTCGGCAGCATCGATTCGGACGGGATGAAGAACGGCTTGGCGACAAGGCTGTGGACCGCAAGCACTGCGAGCGCGAGAACGAGCAGCTGGCGGACCTCGCTCGCCCAGTCGACCTTCTTCTTCGGCTCGGACATCGTCATCGTCTTGCTCATGCCGGGCTCCCGGAAACTTGGGCGGTGATCAGGACGATCGCCTGCGCCCAGGGATGATCGTCGGTGATCGTCAGGTGTATTACCGCGCTATGCCCCGGCGGGGTCATCTTGGCCAGCCTTTCCGCCGCACCCCCGGTCAGCGCCATGGTCGGCTGCCCCGAGGGCAGGTTGACCACCCCCATGCAGTTGAAGAAGACCCCGCCGCGGATGCCGGTGCCGAGCGCCTTGGCACACGCCTCCTTCGCCGCCCAGCGCTTGGCGAAGGTGCCAGCGCGGGTCAGCGGCCGGCGGTTGGCCTTGGCGATCTCGACTGGCGTGAAGACGCGATTGACGAAGCGGTCGCCGAAGCGGTCGATCGACGCCGCGATCCGGTCGATGTTGGTCAGGTCGTTGCCGAGACCGAGGACGATCACGCCGCGGCGCGCGCCGCGTCGATCCGCGCCCGCATCTCGCGGATCGCGACGTCGAGCCCGGTGAAGACTGCCTCGCCGATCAGGAAATGGCCGATATTGAGCTCGGCGACCTCGGCAATCGCCGCGACCGGGCCGGCGTTGGCGAAGGTCAGCCCGTGGCCGGCGTGGACTTCCAGCCCGCGCGCGGCGGCGAGCTGCGCCGCCTTCGCCAGGCGCGCGAGCTCGGCCGCCTGTTCGTCGCCGGCCAGCAAGCAGTAGCGCCCGGTGTGGAGCTCGACGACCGCCGCGCCGATCGCCGCCGAAGCCTCGATCTGGTCGGCGGCGGGTTCGACGAACAGGCTGACGCGGCACCCGCGTGCGGTCAGCCGGTCGACGAAGCCGCGTAGCCCTGCCTGGTTGCCGAGCACGTCGAGCCCGCCCTCGGTGGTCCGCTCGGCGCGCTTCTCGGGGACGATGCAGACCGCGTGCGGGCCGTGCGCGAGCGCGATCGTCAGCATCTCTTCGGTCGCAGCCATCTCGAGGTTGAGCGGCACCGTCAGCGCCGCGACGAGGCGGACGATGTCGTCGTCGGAGATGTGGCGCCGGTCCTCGCGCAGGTGCGCGGTGATCCCGTCGGCCCCCGCCGCGACGGCGAGCTCGGCGGCGCGGACCGGATCGGGGAAGCTCCCCCCGCGCGCGTTGCGGATCGTCGCGACATGGTCGATGTTGACGCCGAGGCGGACGCGCGCGCTCATGACACCGAACATAGTGCGGCCGACAGCAGGTCGTAGGTCCCGCCCTTGCCCTGCCACGGCTCGCCGAAGTCGAACGGGCGGTCGGTGAAGACAATCAGCGCGAGGCCCTTGTCGGGCGCAATGATGTTGCGGACCTCGACGCCGCCGACCTCGCCGCGCCGTTCGACGAGCTTCTGCGGGCCGGCGCACCCCTTGAGCGGCACCGCGTACGACCAGACGCTGAGCGCGGCGTAGCCGAGCTTGGGATCGCCGCGCTCCATCTCGGCGCGGCTCTCGGGCTTGAGCAGCTTTCCGGTCATCAGCGCCCGATCGAAGCGCGCGAGGTCGGCCGGCGGCCCGCCGATCGCCGCCGCCGCGCCGAAGCGGCCGACGTCGATGAAGCGGTCGTCGCGGCCGTCGGCGAAATAACCGGGCCGCCCGAACGGCTTTTCGCCGGGCAGGATCAGCCGCGTCGCGGTCATGCCGGCGGGCGCGAAGATTGCAGTTTTAAGCAGCTCGCCGAGCGGCATGCCGGTGACGGCTTCGAGCACCGCGCCGACGATCTCGGTATCGCAATTATTATACTCGAAGCGCGCGCCGGGCTCGGCCTTCGCCTTGCCGAGGCAGATCGGGCTGACCCCCGGCGGCGGCGCGGGGGCGTCGCGGCGATACTGGACGAGCATTTCCTTGCGCGCGTCGACCGGACCGTCCTCGACGTTCGGCAGCCCGCTGGTGTGCTGGAGCAGCATCCGCAGCGTGACCTTGTCGGCATTGGCGACCTTGAGCTTCGGCACATAGGCGGCGATCGGCGTGTCGAGGCCGAGCTTGCCCGCTTCGACCTGCTGCATCACCGCGACCGCGACGACCTGCTTGGTCACCGACGCCCAGCGCCATGGCGTTTCGGACGAGCGATATTGCTGTTTGCCGAGCAGGTCGCCGCAATCGTCGACGGTATCGCTCAGCAGATATTGCCCGCTGATTGACGACGCATTGGCGACCGCCTCGATCGCGGCGCAGCGGTCGAGCAGGGCGTTGCCCGCCGGCGGGGCCGGGATCGGCGGCTTGGCCGGCGCGGCGGTCGCGACGAGCAGCAGCGCGGCGGCGAGCAGCCTCATGCCGCGCGACTGCCGGGCTTGACCGCCGGGATCGCCGCGAGCTCGGGCGGCAACGCGTCGGCCGCATAGCTCGGCACCGCCAGCCGCAACAGCGCGGTCAACGGCACTCCGACGTCGGCGTGACCGTCGCTGCGGTCGACGAGGCACGCGGCGTGGACGACCTCGCCGCCCGCTGCCGCGATCGCCGCGATCGCCTCGCGCGAACTCAGCCCGGTCGTCACGACATCCTCGACCATCAGCACCTTTTCCCCCGGCGTCAGCGCGAAACCGCGGCGCAGTTCGAACGTGCCCGTCGGGCGCTCGACGAACATCGACGCGACGCCCAGCTGGCGCGCGACCTCATAGCCGACGATGACCCCGCCCATCGCCGGCGATACTA
>CAXTPH010000157.1:0-6212 GCA_964245955.1 uncultured Sphingomonadaceae bacterium
CTGACATCACCCACTGGCGAGGTGTGGTCGCCGCTGGCGGGCAGTTGGTCACCGGCGCCCGCGTGCAGCGGATCGTTGTCGGCTCCGATGATCTGGCGACCGGCGCCGAGTGGACCGATCTCAGCGGGACGAAGCACTTCACTGGGGCGGACGTGGTGCTGCTGGCCGCGAACGGCATCGGGTCGGCCGCCGATGCCGCGGCGGTCGGCGGGCCGGGCGACTATTACCGCTCGCCGTATTTCTCGGGCGGCGCGTGGCGCGTGCTCGCGGTCCAGCTCGGCGGGCTCGACCGCGTGATGGCGCTCCACGCCGCGCGGCTGACCGCGAGCGGGCGGGCGGGCGATCCGGTATTCCGGGCGCGCTTCGCCCGCGCAGGCGGCAGCCACGAGGCGGCGCGGCTGCTCGTCGCCGTGGCCGCAAGCCGCGCCGAGGCCGGCGGCGATCCGGCGGCGATCGACGCCTATGTCGACCTTGCCCGCAGCATCTTCGAGGATTTCGCCCTCGGCATCGTCGACGCGGCGCGGCGCAACGTCGGGCTCGGCACGTTCATCGCCCCCGACCCGCTCGACCGCGTCTTGCGCGACCTCGAAACCTATCTCCGCCAGCCGTTCGTCGACGCTTCGCGCGACCATGCGGCGGCGTGGCTGCTCGACCACGGAGGCGCGTTCTGATGGCGAAGTCGCTCGAAACCGGCTATTTCGACCGCCTCTATGCCGCCGATCCCGACCCGTGGAAGTTCACGACGAGCGGGTATGAGGATGCGAAATATGCCGCGACGCTCGCCGCGCTGCCGCGCGAGCATTACGCCAGCGCGGTCGAGGTGGGCTGTTCGATCGGGGTGCTGACCGAGCGGCTTGCCGCCCGGTGCGACCGGCTGCTCGGGCTCGATGTTGCACAGGCGGCGCTCGATGCGGCGGCGACGCGCTGCAAGGGACTGCCGGTCGAGTTCGCGATCTCGACGCTCCCCGCGACGCCGCCGCCGGGGCGGTTCGACCTGATCATGCTGTCGGAAGTGCTGTATTACTTCGACGCCGACGGCGTCCGCGCGATGGCGGGGGCGGTGGCGGCGATGGCAGCGGACGACGCCGACGTCATGCTGGTCCACTGGCTGGGGCCGACGCCCGATTATCCGCTCGACGGAGAGACCGCGGTGACGGTGTTTCTCGACGCGGTGCCGCGGGCGACGGTGACGCTCCAGCAGCGGACGCCCGAGTACCGGATCGACTGTCTGCGGCTTCGAGCCGCTTGACGAGCCGCTCGGCGCGGGCGACTTCGCGCTTGAGGTCGGCGGGGGCGAGGCGCTGGCGGCGAAGGCCGGGCTCGTTCGCCTCGATCTCGCGCCAGTGCGCGCCGAAGCCGCTGGCGCCGTAGCGCGTATGGACCGCGCGGAGCGCCGCGCGCCAGCGCAGCCGCGTGACGAGGTCGGCGGTCGGCTCGAGCACCGCGTCGCACAGCGCACCGTCGTCGTCGGCATAGTTTCGCAGGAGGTCGGCGAAGCCCCCCGGCGCGCGGCCGTGGAGCCGTGCCGAGGTGTAGACGACCGGCGCATGGCTGTGCCGCAACCGCAGGTCGTGCGCCTCGATCGCCGCCGCGAGTGCTCGGTCCTCGGCGAGCGGCACGGCGGGCAGGCCGCCGATGCGACGGTACGCGGCGAGGCTCAGGGCGAGGCTCGCGCCCCACGCCCAGAGGTGATTGGGCCACGGATCGTGCGGCAGCGGGTCGATCAGGCTGGTCAGCCTGGCATGCAGATCGGCCAGCCGCCATTCGAGCGCGCGCAGCGGAAAGGGCGGCAGCGCGGCACGCGTCGCCTCGTCGAAGGCGACCACCCCCGCCACCGCGTCGGCGCTTGTCAGCTCGGCGAGGTTGGCGGCGATCCAGCCGGGGTCGACGACCGAGTCGGCGTCGGTGGTCATCAGCACGCCGTCGGGCGGGAGAAGCAGTGCGGCGCGGTCGAGCGCGGCGCGGCGGGCACCCCCGGCATGCGCGTCGCGGGCAGCGAGGACGACGTCGGCGACCTCGACGGTCAGGTTCCGCGCGACGAACCGGCGGGCGACGTCGGCGGTCGCGTCGCGACAGTTGTTGGCGAGGACGACGGCGGTCACCGGCCCCGCGACCCGCGCCGCCGCGGCGTCGAGCGCACCGAGACACGCGGCGATCAGCTCGACCTCGTCGTGCGCCGGCACCGCAATCGCGACCGCGCGCGGCGGTGGCGGCGGCAGTATCGTCGAATGAGGGCGCGACATCCACATGGCGTCGATGAACGATCGTTCCCGGCAACGGTTGCAGCGTCCGCCGCGCCCCGGCAAGGAGAGTAAAACCGGGGAGAGACTGATGAACCGCGTCCTTGCGCATACCGGCGCGCGCTATCCGATCGTCCAGGCGCCGATGGGGTGGATCGCGCGGTCGGCACTCGCCAGCGCGGTATGCAACGCCGGCGGGCTCGGCATCATCGAGACGTCGTCGGGCGAGACCGAGAACTGCAAGGCCGAGATCCTTAAGATGCGCGACCTGACGACCGCGCCGTTCGGGGTCAACCTGCCGATCCTGTTTCTCAAGGACGACGCGATGGTCCGCTTCATCTGCGACTCCGGGGTCAAATTCGTCACCACCTCGGCGGGGTCGCCGGCGAAGTTCATCGGGCCGCTCAAGGCCGCCGGGATCGTCGTCTACCACGCCGTGCCGACGCTCGACGCCGCGCTCAAGTGCGTCGCCGCCGGGATCGACGGGCTGGTGGTCGAGGGCGCCGAGGGCGGTGGCTTCAAGAACCCCGAGGAGGTTTCGACGCTCGTCCTGCTCCAGGCGATCCGGCGAGCGGTCGACGTGCCGCTGATCGCCGCCGGCGGCATCATGGACGGCGCGGGGATGGCGGCGGCGTTCGCGCTTGGCGCTGAAGCGGTGCAGATGGGGACGCGCTTCGTCAGCGCCACTGAGAGCCCGGTCCACGCCAACTACAAGGCGGCGATCGTCGCGTCGAAGGAGACCGGCACATACGTCCTGAACAAGCGCGCGAGCCCGTGCATCCGCGCGCTCAAGACGACGCGAACCGCGGCGATGCACGAAACCGGGCTGATGCCGCCCGATACCTTCGCGCGCATCCTCGACCTGTATTTCGGCGGTGACATGGAGGCGGCGGTCGGCCTCGCCGGGCAGACCGCGGGGCTGATCGACAGCGTCAAGCCGGTCAAAGAGATCATCGACGAGACGATCGCGGGGTTTTTCGCGACGACCGCGCGGTTGGGGGCGCTGGCACACGCGTTCGGGTAAATCGGCAACACTCGCGCAGCGTCATCGAAACGGCATCGACCCGTAACGAAGTTGTCACCAAGCGACCCTACCCCGCACTGCATCGGGACCGGCAATCGTTGCCGGGGGGTGCGGGGACGACTTCATGAAATTTCTTCGGGCAGCGGCTTCGCCGTTGGCGATCGCTATTTTTGCTATGACCGCGATGACGGCCGATGCCCACGCGGCTGAGGTCGACGCCGCCGGCCCAATCCGCAATACCGACGACATCGTCGTCACCGCGACCAAGGTCAACAAGGAGACGCCGATCACGTCGTCGGTGCTCACCTTCGAACCGCAATCGATCGTCAGCCGGGCGATCATCGACAAGGCCGTGTCGCCGACCGCCGACTTCTTCGACGTCATCCGGCTGACCCCCGGCGCGTCGGGCACGAGCAACGGCAACGGTCCGGGGCTGAGCGAGTCGAAGGTCATCCTGCGCGGCTTCAAGGACGGCCAGTACAACATCACCTACGACGGCGTGCCGTTCGGCGATTCGAACGACCCGACGCACCATTCGACCGCCTATTTCCCGAACGGGACGTACGAGCGCATCATCGTCGATCGCGGCCCGGGTTCGGCGACCGATCTCGGTCAGGCGAGCTATGGCGGCAACGTCCACATCATCTCGCGCGAAGTCACCGACGACCGCTTTGCCGAAGCGCAGGGCGTGTTCGGCAGCTACAACACCTATCTGCTGCGTGGCACGATCCAGACCGGCGCGCTCGACAACCTCGGCGGGGTCAAGGCGGTCGTCGTCGGCGAATACAAGAACACCGAGGGCGCGCTGACGGGATCGCAGGCGTGGTTCGTCAACGGCTACGGCAAGATCGAGAAGCCGCTTGGCACATGGGGCAAGCTCAGCCTGCTCGGCAGCTACAACCAGGATTTCTATTATCAGTCGGACAACAACGGCGTCAGCTGCGCGGCGACCGCAGCGGTCGCCGCCGGCCTGCCCGCGCCCGGCGAGGTCACCCAGGCGTCGTGCAGCCCGACGTCGCAGGTCGGCCTGTACGGCAAGGGCTTCGGCCTCGTCGACAATGCCGATCGCCAGTTCGACAACACGCGCTATTCGTCGAGCAACAAGAACTGGAACTGGACGAACAAGGCGACTGATTTCGAAATCTTGCGTTTCCAGGCGAATATTACCGACAAGCTGTCCTTCGACAACAAGGTCTATACCTATTTCTACAAGAACTTCACCTTCTCGTCCGAAACCAGCACGACGCTGTGCGCGACCGCGACGACGACGACCTGCACCGTCGCCAAGCCGAGCAACACGATCGGCCAGACGACGACGGTCAACGCGTCGGGTGTCGCGGTGGTCAACCCCGGCGACATCGGCGGCTACACCAAGCTCAACCAGTACCGGACCTCGGGCGATATCGCCCAGCTCAACTACGAGACGCCGATCGGCATCGCCAAGGCGGGCGTGTGGTACGAGCACTCGACCTCGCACCGTTATCGCTACGCCTATGATATCACGCAGGCGTACGCCGCTGGCGCGTTCAACGCCTCGGGCTACTTCAACTTCGCCAACATGGCGAAATTCTATAACCTGCGTTACACCAACACGGCGGCGAACGTTCAGCTCAACGGCCAGCCGGTGCCCCGCTACGTCGCCTACGACGAATATACGAGCTGGGACCAAATCCAGGGTTTCGGCGAGTTCGAACTCAAGCTGTTCGACAACCGGCTGACGATCACCCCTGGCGTCAAGGTCCAAGACTTCACCCGCAAGATCAACACGCCGATCGCCGCGCAGAGCACGCGGGTCGGCATCAAGGCCGAGGCGTCGTACAAGCCGACGCTGCCGTACGCGTCGATCAACTTCCTGATCCTGCCAAACCTCTCGGTGTATGGCCAGTTCGCCAAGGGCTTCCTCGTGCCCGCGCTGAGCAGCAGCCTCGAGGTCGTCGTCCCGACCGCGAGCGGCGCGATCGCCGGGGCGCAGCTCCAGCCGACCAAGACGACCAACTATCAGGCCGGCGCGGTCTATGCCGGCGACCGGCTCAACATCGACTTCGACGGCTATTACATCAAGGCGAGCAACTCGACCTTCGTCGATCCCTCGACCAACATCGCCACCCAGAGCGCGAGCGGGGCCACCTACCAGGGTCTCGAAGGCCAGATCAGCTACCAGATCATCCCCGGCCTGACCGGCATCGCCAACGGCTCGGTCAACACCGCGAAAGCCGACGCGACCAACCTGTGGATCGCATCCGCGCCGAACTACACCGCGCTCGCGGGCGTGATCTACAACCACGACGGCTTTAATCTCAGCTATCTGCACAAATTCACCGGCCGCCAGTATGCCGACACGGCCAACCTCGTGCGCATCCCGGCGTACAATGACGGCATCGCGGCGGTGGGCTACTCATTCGGGCGCTACACGCTCGGCGTGACCGTCTACAACGTGTTCGACGACCGCTCGACGACGAGCATCGGCTCGGCAACCAGTGCGGCATCGGCGTTGTATTTCTTCCTGCCCGGCCGCAGCTATCAGGCGCAGATCCGCGTGCGGATGTGACGACCGTCGCGGCGACCCTTGCCCTCTTTGGCCTGCTGCTGGCGGCCCCGGTCGCGGCAGCCCCCACGGCCTATGTCGTGATGGGTGAGGGCGGGGCGATCGCGCGGGTGATCACCCCGGCGGCGACGTGCCCGATCGTCCGCGTCGACGGGCACGACCTGCCGATGGCGGTGCGCTTCGCCGCCGCGACGATGCCGCTCCGCCCGACCGCGTCGCCGGTCGAGCTGTCGAAGCCGTCGGCGTTTCCGGTGACGGTGTGCGAGGCGATGCTGCCCGCGGGCGCGCGCCGCGCCGCGGTCGACGGCGTCCGATTGCCCGTGCCCCGGCGCGAGGTCCGCCGCATCGTCGTCATCGGCGACACCGGCTGCCGGCTGAAGGCCGCCGACAATGCGTATCAGCC
>CAXTPH010000158.1:0-6101 GCA_964245955.1 uncultured Sphingomonadaceae bacterium
GCCCGGCGCGTAGCCGCGGTGTCGAGGTCGAGAGCGCGTTCAAGCTGACACCTGAGATCCAGCTCGACGGCGGCCTGACCTACGCCGATTCGACCGGTGTGATCCAGCCAATCGACCCGGCGACTAATGCGCCGCAGGTCGACGCCAGCGGCAACGCGGTACTCCAGCGGTTCCGTCGGAGCCAGGCGCCGCAGATGATCTTCAATGCCGGAGCGGCCTACAACCCACGGTTGACCGACCAGTTTGATGGACATTTTGCCGTCGCCGTCCGGCACCGCAGCAGCATGTTCAACCAGCGCCAGGAGCAGTTCCTGTCGCCGGCGCTGACGACGCTCGACCTGACCGCCGGGATCGAGGCGAGCGGTGGACGCTACGGCGTCGACATTGTTGCCAAGAACGTCACCAACTCGATCAGCCAGGACTTTGCCAGCCCGTCGGTCGATCCACGGTTCGGGGCGTTCTACGGGGCCTATCTCGCAGGCCCCAATCAGCTACGGACCGTAATGGTCTCTTTCCACATCAAGTATTGAGAGCCCGATGATGTCGCATCGCTCCGGACCGGTCGTTGCGCCCGATTTCTGGAGCGATGCTGTAATCCTCGAGCCGTACCCGCACTACGACACATTGCGATCGGCCGGACCGGCGGTGTGGCTTGCCGCCAATGATGTATGGGCGCTGACACAGTACGAGACGGTGAGGGCCGCGCTGCTCGATGCGGCGACTTTCTCATCGGCGTCCGGATGCATGGTGAACGAACCGATGAATTCGGCGACGCAAGGCATCATGCTGTGCAGCGACGATCCCGAGCATCGGGCTATGCGGCGGCTGTTTGCGCGTCCGCTCCAACCTAAAGCACTCGCCGAGCTTCGGCCGCGGTTCGAGGCGTTGGCCGCGGCCAAGGTTGAGGAATTGCTGTCAGGTGGCACCTTCGACACGGTGCGCGACCTCGCACACTTTCTACCGCTGGCGGTCGTTACTGAGTTGGTCGGCCTTGATGAGGAGGGTCGCACCAGCATGTTGACGTGGGCCGCCGGCATCTTCGACGCCTTTGGACCCCTCAGCAGCCCGCGAACCCTCACCGGCCTCGACATTGCCCAACAGGTCATCGCCTACGTTCTCAAGCGAGTGACGCGCGCCAATCTCGTGCCCGGTGGTTGGGGCGAGGCGCTGTTCCTCGCGGCCGACCGCGGCGAGATCAGCGGGACGACGGCCCGCATGATGCTGGTCGACTATCTGACGCCATCGCTCGACACGACGATTAACGCCACGAGCGCCGCCATCGAATTGTTCGCCGACAACCTTGACCAATGGGAAGCGCTTCGCGCCGATCCGACCCTGATCCCGCACGCGATCAACGAGGTGATCCGGCTGGAGTCGCCGATCCGTGCTTTTGCCCGGCTCGTCACGCGCGACGTCATCATCGGCGACGCTCGCCTCGAAGCCGGCGATCGTGCGCTCATGCTCTACGCCTGCGCCAATCGCGACCCAGCCAAATATCCGTCGCCCGAGCGTTTCGACATCGCGCGCCGGCCGAGCGATCACCTTGGGTTCGGCATGGGTACGCACCTGTGCGCCGGGATGCACCTCGCAAAACTCGAGATCACCGTGCTCCTCGAAACACTCCTGCGACGGGTTGCCCGGTTCGAGGTCGCCAAACCGGTACGGCGACCGCATAATACTCTACGCGGCCTCGCCAGCCTCGAGACGGTTGCGATCGCCGCCTGAGGCTGGTGACGCTTGCGCACCGTGATCAACATGATGCGTCCCGTGGAGTCTTATAAGTGGTCCGACCAGCTGCGCAGAAAGCGATAGCGCCTGTCCCGACCCCGGGGGAGGATCACCGCATTCGCGTTGGCCGGCAGCGTCGCGAGCGGATGCGCGCGCATCTACTCCAGTCGGTGCTGACCGTGTGCTCGGCCGAAGGTCGGCGCGAACCCGCCAACATCGACGATGTCGTCCGCCACGCGGATGTATCGCGCGGCACCTTCTACAAGTATTTTGACTCGCTCGATCTTGCGATCTCTGAGCTCGGCTTGCAGCTCGCCGACGAGATGACCGACGGCATTCTGTCGATCTACGATATACTCGAAGATCCGGTCATGCGGACCGCGACCGGGTTTCAGATGTTCCTACTACGATCGATGCTGGATCCTGAATGGGGTGCCTTCATCGCCCACATCGGCCTGCTCAGCGGCGACACCTTGTTCACCCGCAAGATCCGCGAGGATATTCAGCTTGGCGTCGAAACCGGCGACTACGTCGTCGCCTCGGTCGAGCTGGCAAGCGATCTGCTGATGGGAGCGAAGATCGAAGCGATCCGCCGCATGATTGCGGGCGGCTGCTCTGTTGCGTACGTCCAAGGCATGGCGATGCTCGTGTTGCGCGCCTTCGGGGTGGCACCGGTCAAGGCTGAAAAAACCGTCTACCGGGCGTTTGCTCGTCTCGTAAGCGAAGCTCCTGGCAAGGTGGCTTGGTGGCGTCAGCTCGAAATTGCTTAAGGCGTGGCGGGGACGTCAGGCCACCAGAGTTCAAATTGCCGAATCCCTTGCCAAACGCCGTGATGTTGCGGGCGGCATAGTTTTGCTTTGAAAGCCGGGTCGCTTGCCCCCCGGCTTGAACTTGTCCACCAACGGGTCCCGGTCGCTCGTCGGGCCGAAGGGGAAAAACTCGCCGCGATGACCGAGCCGACGTCTTCCACGCCCGGGACGCCGCTTGTCCGGGCGATCGGCCGTTGGAGCCTCGCCGCGCTGACTCTAAATTGTGTCGTCGGCGCGGGGCTGCTCGGCCTACCCGGCAAAGTCTTCGCGCTGGCCGGGGCGGCCACCGGTTGGGTCGTCGCTGCCGCCGCCATCCTCGCTCTCGCCGCGGCCTTGTGTCTTGCCGAGCTCGGCAGCCGTATGGACGGCAGCGGTGGCCCTGCGCAATATTGCCGTGCCGCCTTCGGTTCGATCGCCGGCTTTGCGATCGGTTGGCTGTCGTGGGCGGCGACGGTGCTCGCGGCGGCGTCGCTGCTCAATCTGTTCGCCGGACTTGTCGCCGCCGGACATCGCGCCCCGATCATTCTGGCGACCGGTGTCGGGCTGACGCTGGTCACGGCGTCGGGCGCGGGGCGCTCCGCGACCGCGAGCAACACGCTGGCGGCGCTCAAGCTCGGCCTTTTCGCCGTGGTTGCGATTGCCGGGCTCAGCGCACCCGCGGCGCCGGCGGTGCAGCCCGCCGGGCCGGTTCATCCGACGTCGGCGCTCGTGCTGCTGTTTTTCGCTTTCGTCGGCTTCGAGCGTCCGAGCGCGGTCGCCGGCGAGGTCGCCGACGCACGCCGCGCGGTTCCTTTCGCGTTGTTGGCCGGCATCATCGCCGCATCGCTCCTGAACGGGGGGGTGATCGCCGCGTGCATGCGCGGCGTGCCCGGCCTCGCGGCTAGCGACCACCCGGTCGGCGACCTCGCGGCCCGGGTGGTCGGCGGCGACGTCTCGGCGATGTTCGACGCGGCGGCGGCGGCGATCGTCTTCGGCACGCTCGCGAGCCAGTGGATCACCGCGCCGCGCGTGCTGTTCGCGCTCGCCGAGGACCGGCAACTGCCGCAGGCCTTCGCGCGTATTGCCCGGCGGCGGCGGACGCCCGACGTGGCGATTGCCGTGACCGGTCTTGTCGCGGTCGTGCTCGCCTTGGGCGGCGATTTCGTCACCAGCATCGCCGCGTCGAGCGCGTCGCGGCTGCTGATCTTTATTGGCTGCGCCGCCGCGCTCGTGCGGTTTCGTCGCGTGCCGGACGCGCCGGTGGCGCGCTTTCGCTTGCCCGCGGGCGGGGTCATCGCCACGTGTGTCATCGTCAGTTGCGCGGCATTGCTTATCGCCGCGTCGGCGGAACTGGCGCGCTTGGCCATGCTCTTGGTCGTGGGAGGTTTGTTGTGGCTACTCGCCAACTGGAAGCGCTTGCGACGACCGCGGTAGCCGGGTCGCGCCTGAAGGTTACGCCTTGCGGCCCGGTACTCGGCGCCGAAGTCGCCGGTCTCCGCCTCAGTCGAACCCTCGAAGAGAGCGTGGCAGCCGAACTCAAGGCGCTGCTGCTTCGCCACAAAGTCCTGTTCTTTCGCGATCTTGATCTTAGTCACGAGCAGCATCTCGCGCTGGCGCGAGTCTGGGGCGACCTCGAGGGCCATCCGGTCATCGCCCATGTTCCGGGCTTTCCCGAGATCCTCGACATTCGCGGTTCGGAGGGCCGGGTCGAAGACAGCGCCGGCGATCGCCGCTTCCGGTCGGTCGACAAATGGCACACCGACGTCACCTTTCGCGCGGAACCGTCGATGGGCGCGGTGTTGCGCGCGCGCGAGCTGCCGCCGATCGGCGGCGACACCTTATGGGTCGATGCCGCTGCAGCTTACGAAGGCTTATCCGACGATGTGAAAGCGCGCATCGACGGCCGCACCGCAACACACGATCTGCTGTTCGACTTTGGCGACCGCATCGCATCCGACCGGCGCGCAGCGATAGCGGCGGAGTTTCCCGCCCAGCATCACCCGATCGTCCGGATTCATCCCGAGACTGGCGACCGCGTGCTGTTTGTCAACGCCAGCTTCACCAGTCGAATCGATGACATGGACGAGGCCGAGGGCGCGAGGCTGCTCGCCCATCTCCTCGGACAGTTGAAGGTGCCCGAATATCAGACCCGGTTTCGCTGGACGCCGAACGCCGTGGCGATCTGGGACAATCGTGCGACCCAGCATTATCCCGTCGCCGACTATTGGCCGCATCGCCGCCGGATGGAGCGGGTCACGATCAAGGGCGACGCGCCCGCTTGATTGAGTCATTCCGATCGAATTGGGCGAGACCGTTCGAAACCCGGTTTTTGCTGCCATTCCACTAAGTATAGCGAAGCAGCCATTCTAACGGTCGTTCGACCCACAATCGGTCATCCACGGTCGAGTCTGCGCGCCTCCAGACCTGCCATTCATTCACGTCGCATACTTCAGCGCGAACGACCTCGCGCGCGATAATCTGCTTCCGGGCGCGCACTCTTCAACCAGCTGAAGTGTTCGCTCGTTCGCCTATTGGCTAAACCGAAGGGTCACAAGCACTGTTCGTGGATCCGGAAAGTTCAGGTAGTAGGCGCCAATGGACGGGGTATATGACGACGACACCGCCTTTTCCGAGTTGAACAGGTTGCGAACCGAGGCGGCAACGGCGACGTGCAGATTGGGCGTGGTCCAGGTAAGCGTCGAGTTAACGAACGTCTGACCCGGCGACCGATCCTGAGGTCTATTGAGCGCCGAAGTGTAAATCGCCGACTGATATTGCGCATCGGCAGCAAAGCGGACGCTACCGACGCGGCCGAGCGGCAGGTCGTAAGCCCCTCCTCCCGACAGCGACCAGCGCGGGGCATTGATGAGCGTGTTGCCGTTGGCATTGGTGCCGGGGCCATTGGCACCTTGATAATCGTCGTAGATCGCCCGCAGATACCCGGCGTTGAACTGCGCACTGATCCGCTTTGTCAGCGTTGCATTTGTCTCTAGCTCGACGCCCCAGGTGTGCGCCTTACCGGCGTTGCCGCGCCGGGTGCCGTTGTAGACGGGATCGAAGAAAGACACCTGCAAGTCGCGGTAATCGTTGTAGAAGGCCGCGAGGTTGGCGCGCACCGCCTTGTCGAACCAAGTCGTCTTCAGCCCCGTCTCGTAGGTGCTGACCTTCTCCGGGGCGAACGGCAGCGTTGCGAGATCGAGCCGCGTCGCGCGATTGTCGAATCCACCCGATTTGAAGCCGCGCGAATAGCTGACGTACTGCAACACCGTCGGCGTCCACTGCGCCTGGAGCGACGCCTTGGGCGTCGCGGCGCGGAAGGTCGCGTTCGCCTCGCCGGCAATCGATTGGGCGATCGGGTTGCGATTGAGGTCGAGAACCTTGTTGTTGAAGGCGAAGTCCTTGTGCTCGACCGTATAGCGCAGGCCACCGGTGACGCTGAACACAGGGCTGAAGCGATAGGTCGCCTCCCCGAAGGCGGCGTAGGCATCGGTCACGGTATTGTTGCGTGCCCGCAGCGCCGTGATTGGGGCAGCGACCGCGACGCCAGCGCGGGTGAAGCCGTCGCGTTGGACGAAGAAGTTCTCA
>CAXTPH010000159.1:0-6096 GCA_964245955.1 uncultured Sphingomonadaceae bacterium
GCGCTGGTCGTTCTCGAGCCGGTCGTCGGCGTTATATTCGTAGGCGAGCGTGAGATTACCGCGGCCGCCGGCGAAGTTGTGGCCGACCGCCACCGAGGCGAAGCGATTGCCGGCATCGCCCTTTTCGGAGATGCCGAACTGGCTCCGTGCGGCGATCCCGTCGAAGTCGCGCTTGAGAATGAAGTTGACGACGCCCGAGACGCCGTCGGCGCCGTACACCGCCGACGCGCCGCCGGTCAGGACGTCGACGCGGTCGATCAGGTCGGTCGGGATGCTGTTGACGTCGACCGCCGCGCTGTTCGGCTCGCCCGCGACGTGCCGCCGGCCGTTGACGAGGACGAGGGTGCGGTTGACGCCGAGGTTGCGCAGGTTGAGCTCGTTCAATCCCGCCGCGCCGAAGGGGTTGCTGTAGACCGCGTTGCCGCCCGAGGTTTGGGTGAAGTCGCGCGAGCCGGTCAGCGCTGGGACGCGCTCGAGGAAATTCGTGACGTTGACGTTGCCCGACTGCTCGATCGCGGCGGCGTTGAACGAGGTGATCGGGTTCGGCGCGGCGAACTGCGACCGCGCGATGCGCGAGCCGGTGACGACGATGTCGGCGGCCGGCGGCTCGGCCGGCGACGTCTCTGCGGCCGCGGTCTCCACGGGAGGCGCGGCGACAGGCGCAGTCTGTGCGAAAGCGCTCAAAGGAACGACGAGCGCCGCCCCGGCGAGGAAGTGGTGAAGACCCAAGGTGCCAGTCCCGTTATCATAGTCCCGGGCACGCCGACCGGCCCGGTAATCGGGGTCAACACTCGTGCGCGCGCGGCGGCTCCGCGATCGATACTGTCGGGCGGCCTTTTGTTCCGGTAGTGATGCACGCAAGCAACGCAGCGACCTTTCGGCGCGCCGTCTTGACAGTGGCGGATCGACGACGACTGGACGTGTTGGTGAATATGGCGTCAGTAACGATGAACCGTCGGCGCGCGCTCGCGCTCGCTGGCGCGGGCGCGCTCGCGGGCTGTGCGCGGCCGGTCGGCGACCGCGTGACGTGGTGGGCGCTGGGCACGACCGGCGAGAACGCGCCGATCCTGCTGCCGCCGTTTACCCGCTCGACCGGGATCGAGGTCGACCTGCAGGCGGTGCCGTGGACCGGCGCGCACGAGAAGCTCCTGACCGGCTTCGCTGGCGGCTCGCTCCCCGACGTCATGATGCTCAATACCGGCTGGCTGCCCGAGCTCGACCTGCTCGGCGCGCTGGCGCCGCCGCCGCCGGCGCTGCTGACCGGCCAGTTGCCCGGCGCCCTCGCCGCGGTGACGATCGCCGGGCGGGCGCGGGCGGTGCCGTGGACCGCCGACAGCTGGGTGCAATTCTACCGTCGCGACCTGCTCGCCGAGGTCGGCCACGCCGCGCCGCCGCTCGACTGGAGCGAGTGGACGCGGATGGCGCAGGCGATCGTCCGCCGCCACCCCGACCGCTTCGCGACGCTGCATCTGCTCGACTGGCCCGAGCCGCTGTTCGCCTATGCCACGCAGACCGGCGAGCCGCTGCTGCGCGATCACTTCACGCGCGGCAACTTCCGCAGTCCCGGCTTCCGCGCCGCGCTCGCCTTCTACAAGCAGGGGTTCGACCTCAAGCTGTCGCCGCGCGTGACCGGCGCCGAGGCGGGCGACACCTATATCGGGCTTCGGCGCGGCTGGTTCGCGATCCTGCCGTCCGACGCGGTCTTCCTCGGCGACGTCCGCCGCCCCGAGCACGCCATCGCCGCCGGATCGTGGGGCGCGGCGGCAACGCCCGGGCCGCGCGGCCCGGGCGCGGCGATGGCGCGCGGCACCTGCCTTGCGGTCAACCGCGCCGCCCGCGACCCCGCCGCCGCGTGGCGGCTCGTCGCCTTCCTGACCGGCGCCGACCTCCAGCGGCGGATGTTCGGCATCACCGGCGACCTGCCAACGCGGTCGCGCGCGTGGGCGATGCTGCCGCCGGACCCCGCGACCGAACTGTTCGCGACGCAGATCGCGGCCGGTGTCGCCCCGCCGGCGGTGCCCGAGTGGGAGAGGATCACCGGCGAGGTCCAGCACGTCGCCGAGGCGATGGTCCGCGGCAACCTCGGCGTCGACGCCGCCGCCGCCGAAATGGACGCGCGGGTCGACCGCATCCTCGCCAAGCGGCGCTCGCTGCTCGACCGCGGCCGGCTGACATGAAGCGGTCGCGGGAGGCGCGCGCGGGGCTGGTCTTCACCGTGCCGGTGCTGGCGGCGACGCTGGCGTTCCTCGTCGTGCCGACCGTCGCCGGGCTGTTGCTCAGTCTGACCGATTTCGACATCTACGCGCTTGCCGACCTCGCCAATCTGCGGCTGGTCGGCGGCGGCAATTATCTCGCGCTCGCGCACGACCCGCGGTTCTGGCACGCGGTGTCGAACACGCTGCTCTTCGCCGGGATCGGCGTGCCCGCCGCGATCGGGACGTCGCTGGTGACCGCGCTGCTGCTCGATTCGGCGACGGTCGAGTGGAAACCGGTGTGGCGGCTGCTGCTGTTCGCGCCGTACGTGACGACGCTCGTCGCGACCGCGCTCGTCTGGCGCTACGTCCTCGACACGCGGTCGGGACTGCTCAACGCCGCGCTCGGCGTCGTCGGCATCGCGCCGGTCGACTGGCTCGGCGACCCGCGGACGAGCATCCCGGCGACGCTGATCTTCATCGTCTGGAAGGCGTTCGGCTACAACATGCTCGTCTTCACGGCGGCGCTGGCGACGGTGTCGACCGACCTGCGCGAAGCGGCGCGGCTCGATGGGGCCGGGCCGCTCGCGCGCTTCCGCCACGTTACGCTGCCGGCGATCGGCCCGGCGCTGGTCCTCGCGAGCTTGCTCAGCGTCGCCAACTTCCTGCAGGTGTTCGCCGAGCCGTACGTCATGACCCATGGCGGCCCGGCGCAGAGCACCGTGACGATCCTCTATTTCATGTTCGACGAGGGCTTCACCTGGTGGAACCTCGGCACGGCGTCTGCGGTCGCGGTCGTCCTGTTCGTCGCGATCCTTGGGCTGACCGCGATGCAGGCGCGGCTAGCGCGACGGCTCGAATGGCTGTGAGGGCCGGCCCCGCCCTCCGGACGGCCGTGCTCGCCGCGCTTGCGCTGGTGACCGCCGCCCCGCTGATCTGGATGGTCGGCGTGTCGCTGATGCCGAAGGGCGCGGCCGCCGCCTTCCCGCCGCCGCTGTGGCCGGCGCAGCCGACGCTGGCGAACTACCGCGAACTGCTGTTCCCGCACGTCGACGCCTCGGGCGGCGCGACGAGCTACCGGATCGCCCCGGCGATCTTGAACAGCACGCTGCTGGCGACGCTCGCGACCGTCATCGGCCTCGGGCTGACGGTGCCGGCGGGCTACGCCTTCGCCAAGCTGCGCTTTACCGGGCGCGCGCGGCTGCTCCAGGCGATGCTTGCGCTGGCGGTGATCCCGGCGCAGGTGACGCTGCTGCCGCTGTTCCTGATGCTCAAGGCGGCGGGCCTGATCAACACCTATGCCGGCGTGCTGGTCCCCGGGCTGGCGGGGATCTACGGGGTGTTGTTCATCCGCCAGGCGGCGCTCGCGATCCCCGACGAGATGCTCGACGCGGCGCGGCTCGACGGCGCGAGCGAGTGGCGCATCCTGACGCGGATCGTCGCCCCGCTGCTGCGCCCGGTGGTGGTGACGCTCGCGCTGTTCACCTTCCTCGCCAGCTGGAGCGACTTCCTGTGGCCGCTGATCGCGATCACCGACCAGCGGCTCTACACGCTTCCCGTCGCGCTCGCCGCGATCAGCCGCGAACACGGGCAGGACGTCGAGCTGATGATGGCGGGTGCGGTGGTGACGACGCTACCGGTGCTGCTCCTGTTCGCGGCGCTGCAGCGCTCGTATTTCAGCGGCGTCCTCGGCGGCGGCATCAAGGGCTAATCCGTGGGAACGCCAGGCCGTCGGCGGCGAACAGCTGCGCGTCGGCGGGCGCGACGGCGAAGCAAATCCGCTCGCCGAGCGTGACGTGGCGGTCGCTCGGCAGCTGCGCGACGAGTGCGGACCCGGTCGCGAGCGGGGAAGCGAGGTGCGCG
Organism: uncultured Sphingomonadaceae bacterium; assembly: GCA_964245955.1. Classification (GTDB taxonomy): domain Bacteria; phylum Pseudomonadota; class Alphaproteobacteria; order Sphingomonadales; family Sphingomonadaceae; genus Polymorphobacter_B. Next base: position 4,056 of record CAXTPH010000159.1, read on the forward strand.
AACGACAACGGCCCCAGCCGCTCGAACAGCTCGACCGCGCCGCCGAAGCCGCCGGCGGAATCGGGCCGCAGATGCTCGGGGCGGACGCCGAGCGTGGCCGCCGCCCCGACCGCGCGCGCGGGCACCGCCGCGGCGACACGGCACGTCACACCGCCGGGCAGCGCCACCGTCGCCCCGTCGGCATCGGCCGCGGCGATCGTCACCGGCAGCAGGTTGATCGCCGGCGAGCCGATCGCCGCCGCGACGCCGACCGTCGCGGGTGTATGGTACAGGTCGAGCGGCGCGCCGACCTGCTCGATGCGTCCGTGCGCCATGACGACGATCCGATTGGCGAGCGTCATCGCCTCGACCTGGTCGTGGGTGACGTAGATCATCGTCGTGCCGAGCCGCTGATGCAGCCGCGCGAACTCGTGGCGCATCCGCACCCGGAGGCCGGCGTCGAGGTTCGACAGCGGCTCGTCGAGGAGGAGGACGCCGGGATCGCGGACGATCGCCCGGCCGATCGAGACGCGCTGGCGCTGCCCGCCGGATAGCGCCCGCGGCCGCCTTGCCAACAGCGGACCGAGTTCGAGCGTGTCGGCGACCGCGGCGACCCGCGTCGCGATCTCGGCGGCCGGCAGGCGCGCCATCTTCAGCGGGAAGGCGATGTTCTCCGCGACGGTCAGGTGCGGATAGAGCGCGTACGACTGGAAGACCATCGCCAGGCCGCGCTCGGCGGGGGCAAGGTCGGTTACATCGCGGCCGGCGATCTCGACGCGACCGGCGTCGGGTCGTTCGAGGCCGGCGATCAGGCGGAGCAGAGTTGACTTGCCGCAACCCGACGGGCCGATGATGACGACGAACTCGCCGTCGGCGATCGCCAGATCAGTCGGTTGAAGCGCCGCGGCCGCATCGTATTTCTTGGCAAGCCCGGCGATGGCGACGCTGCTCATCGGCCCTGTCGTAATCGAACGCGTCGCTTGGTCAACGGCAACGCGCGGTTGAGCTCGGACACCGCCGTCAGGATGCCCGCGCCGCGTCGCGGACGCGTGACAGCAGGGCGCTCAGCTGCGCGCGCTCGGCGAGGCTGAGGCAGCCGATCGCGCGCGCCTCGAGCGCCCGCGCCGCCGGCACGACCGCGCGATACAGCTCGGCCCCGGCGGTCGTCAGTTCGAGGCGATGCGCCCGCCCGTCGTCGGGATGCGCCTCGACCGCGACCAGCCCCCGCGCGAGCAGCGCCGCGACCGCGCGACTGACGGTGATCTTGTCGAGTTCAGCCCGCCGCGCGATCGCCTGGCTGCCGAGCCCGGACGATTGGCCGAGGATCGCGATGACCCGCCATTCGGCGACACGCAGCCCGAACAGGCTGCGATAGGCGCGCGCGATCAACTCGCTGACCGCATTCGCCGTGATCGACAGCTGGAACGGCACGAAGGCATCGAGGTCGAGCACGCTTTCCAGCTTGTCAGGCGGATCGGGCGGCGATAGTTTCATTTGCAACTATTTACTGCGGAGTGCGCACGATGACAATCGAGTCGCCGGAGAACTTCATCGGTCTCGACGGGTTCGAGTTCGTCGAATTCACCGGACCCGATCCGGCGGCGCTCGCGGCGCTATTCGAGGCGATGGGCTTCACTCATGTCGCGACGCACCGGTCGAAGGACGTCCGCCGCTACGCACAGGGGTCAATCAACTTCCTGCTGAATATGGACACGGCGGGCCAGGCGGCCGAATTCCGCAACGCGCACGGGCCGAGCGCGAACGCGATGGCGTTCCGCGTCGACGATGCCCGCCACGCGTTCGCCGAAGCGGTCGCACGCGGCGCGACGCCGGTGACTGGGCCGGTCGGGCCGATGGAGCTCAACATCCCGGCGATCGAAGGCATCGGCGGGTCGAACCTCTACCTCGTCGACCGCGCCGGCGAGCACGAGATCTACGACATCGACTTCAAGCCCGTCCCGGGCGCCGGCGTCGACAACCGCTCGGTCGGGCTGCACACGCTCGATCACCTGACGCACAACGTCAATCGCGGGCGGATGGCGCACTGGGCCGAGTTCTACGA
>CAXTPH010000160.1:0-6087 GCA_964245955.1 uncultured Sphingomonadaceae bacterium
TCGAACAGCCGGTTCATGATGCCGGTGCCGCGCGTGTCCGACAGGAATTCGCCGTGATAGCCGATGAGGCCACGGGCGGGCGCGCGGAACGTCAGCCGGGTCTTGCCACCGCCCGACGGGCGCATGTCGGTCATCTCGGCCTTGCGGCTCGCCATCTTCTCGACGACGGTGCCCGAATATTGCTCGTCGACGTCGATCACGACGGTCTCGTACGGCTCGGTCCGCTTGCCGTTTTCGTCGGTCATGAACAGCACGCGCGGGCGGCTGATCGACAGTTCGAAGCCTTCGCGGCGCATCGTTTCGATCAGCACACCGAGCTGCAGTTCGCCTCGCCCGGCAACCTCGAAGCTGTCCTTCTCCGCCGATTCGGTGACGCGGACCGCGACATTGCCCTCGGCCTCGCGCTTGAGGCGATCGGCGATCATCCGGCTGGTGACCTTGCTGCCGTCGCGTCCGGCATAGGGCGAATCGTTGACCGCGAACGTCATCGCCAGCGTCGGCGGGTCGATTGGCTGGGCGTGGAGCGGTTCGGTGACGCTGATGTCGGCGATCGTGTCGGCGACGGTCGCCTTGGTCAGCCCGGCGATGGCGATGATGTCGCCGGCATGCGCTTCCTCGACCGGCACGCGCTCGAGGCCCTGGAAAGCGAAGATCTTGGCGGCGCGGCCTTCCTCGGCCACGGTGCCGTCGGGGTTGAGCGCGCGGATCGGCGCATTGAGCTTGAGCGTGCCCGACAGGATGCGCCCGGTCAGGATGCGACCGACGAACGAATCGCGGTCGAGCAGCGAGACCAGCATCTTGAACGGACCGTCGACGTCGGCGGCCGGCGGCGGGACATGCTTGACGACGGTCTCGAACAGCGGCGTCAGGTCGCCGGAGCGAACATCGCTGTTATAGCCGACATAGCCGTTGCGCCCCGACGCGAAGAGAACCGGGAATTCGAGCTGCTCGTCGCTGGCCTCGAGCGTGACGAACAGGTCGAACACCTCGTCGAGGACTTCCTGCGCCCGTGCGTCCTGGCGGTCGATCTTGTTGACGACGACGATGGGGCGCAAGCCCAGCGCGAGAGCCTTGCCGGTGACGAACTTGGTCTGCGGCATCGGCCCTTCGGCAGCGTCGACGAGCAGGATGACCCCGTCGACCATCGACAGGATGCGCTCGACCTCGCCGCCGAAGTCGGCGTGGCCGGGCGTGTCGACGATGTTGATGTGGATCGTCTCCTTGGTCGTCGGATCGGTCCAGTCGACCGACGTGCACTTGGCGAGGATGGTGATCCCGCGTTCTTTTTCGAGGTCGTTCGAATCCATCGCGCGCTCGGCGACACGCTGATTTTCGCGGAACGTGCCCGACGAGCGGAACATCTGGTCGACGAGGGTCGTCTTACCGTGGTCGACGTGCGCGATGATCGCGACATTGCGCAAGCGCATGTGTTAAATCCTGAATATCGGGGGTCGGAAGGGTTGAGCGCGGCCATACGCTAAGTGCTGCGTCGCAACAAGGGCACAGCCACTCAGACGCCGCCAGCGATTGACTTCGCCCTCCGCCCAAGCGAGTTTGCGCCGCGCCACGCCCTGGGGGCCGAGCCAAGGAAACGCCGTGGACACCGATGTCACTGCCGCCGGCGACGATTTCACCCACGGCCGCCGCGTCGGCGCGATCCTCCACGACGCGCGCGTCGCCGCGGGGCTCGAGCTGAGCGATATCGCCCGAGACACCCGCGTGCCGCTTCGCCACCTCGTCGCGATCGAGACCGATGCGCACGACAGTCTGCCGGCGCTACCGTACGCGATCGGCTTCGCCAAATCATTCGCGCGTGCGGTCGGGCTCGACGCCGAGGCGATCGGCACGCAGTTCCGCGGGGAAACGACCAAGGTCGCGCATACGCCCGCGCCGCCGCCAATGGCACCGCTCGACGAGCGCCGCCTGCCGCCGCGCGGGCTCGTTACGGTCAGCATCGTCGCGGTGCTGGCGGTGATCGGCGCGGTCGTCGCGTGGAGCGCGGGGGTGTTCGATACGACCGTCCCGGCGACACCGGCCGCGGCGCCCGTCGTCGCGGCGGTGCCGGCCCCGGTCGACGCGCCCGCGACCGAAACCGCATCCACCGCCGCTTCCGATGCGATCAATCCGGCGGCAACGGTGCCCGCGCCGGCAGCGGCCATCGCTACTGACCCGGTCCCCGGCGCAGCGCCGACTACTTCCGCGATTGCCGCGCCGACGGTTCCCGCGGCCGCCCCCGCCGCGGGCGGGGGCCGCGTCGTCATTACGGCGAGCGACGACGCGTGGTACCGGATCTCGGCGTACGATGCGGCGGCGGGCAAGGTCGTCACCGTCAAGACCGGCGTCCTCGCCAAGGGCGAGCGCTACGAGGTGACGCCCGTCCCGGGGCAGCGGCTGTGGACCGGCCGTGCCGGCGCGCTGCAGATCAGTGTCGACGGGCGCGCGTTGCCGCCGCTCGGCGGGCCGGTCGAAACCGTCAAGAACGTCAGCCTCGACGCCCCCGACCTGCGCGCGCGGCTGGCGGCCCCGACGGCGACGCCGCGATGAAGGTCGTCGCGCTCGCGCTGCTGCTCGCCGCCGCTCCTGCTGCCGCGCAGGACGAACGGCTCGACAAACGCGTCGGCACGCTCGAGACCCAGATGCGCGCGGTGCAGCGCAAGGTCTTCCCCGGTGGCGACCCGCGCTACTTCACGCCCGAGATCGCCCCCGAGGCAAGCGCGCCCGCCGAGCCGGTCGGCACGCCCGCGAGTTCGGCGCTGAGCGACCTGACCGCACGTGTCGATGCGCTCGAACGCCAGCAGCGGACCCTAACCGGACAGGTCGAGGAGACCCAGTTCAAGCTCCGCCAGCTCGAGGAGACGCTGACCAAGTTCCGTGGCGACACCGAATTCCGCCTGAATGCGGTCGAGGGGCCGAAGAATCCCGTGCCCGTCGCCGACGCGCCCGCCCCCCTAACTCCGGCACCCGATGCGGTCCCGCCGCCGCGCACGCCGGCGAAGGTGCCGGCAAAGCCCGCGACCGCTGACCCGACGCCATCGACCGCATCGGTCGAGGACACGTGGCGTGCGGCGTATGCGCTGTACGTCGCAAAGGATTATGCGCGCGCCGAAGCGGCGATGCAGGATTTCCTGACCAACAACCCGAAAGCGGCGCGCGCGAGCAATGCGCAATACTGGCTCGGGCGCAGTTATATGGCGCAGGAAAGCTATGCCCAAGCGGCGAAGGCGTTCCTCGACGGCTATCAGAAATTTCCGAAGGGCGACCGGGCCCCAGATAGCCTGTTGTGGCTTGGCAATGCCTTGACCGCGCTGAAGAAACCCGACCAGGCGTGCCGTTCGCTCAACGAACTCCAGTCGGTCTATGGCGACAAGCTGACCCCGGCGCTGACGACGGCGGCGACCAAGGCGCGCAAGGACGCGAAGTGCGACGCCTGACACGGACGTGATCCCCGATCTCGCCGCCGCGACGGCGGCGTTGATAGGGCGACGCTTGCGCGACGACGAGGCGATCGCGGTCGCGGTCTCGGGCGGGCCCGACAGCCTTGCGTTGTTGTTGCTCGCGCATGCCGCGTTCGGCGCCCGAGTGCACGTACTGACGGTCGACCACGGCCTCCGGCCCGAAGCCGCGGCCGAAGCCGCGCTTGCGGCGCGCCACGCCGCGTCGCTCGGCCTCCGCCACGCGACGCTGTGCTGGCATGGCCCCTACCCCGTCGCCAACCTCCAGGCGGCGGCACGGCACGCTCGGTACGCGTTGCTGGCCGAACATTGCGCCGCGCACCGCATCGGCTGGCTGGCAACCGCGCATCATCGGGACGATCAGGCCGAGACGCTGCTCCTCCGCCTCGCGCGCGGCAGCGGCAGCGGCGGTCTGGCCGGCATCCGCGCGCGCCGCCGGCTTGCGGCTGGGGTCGAACTGCTCCGCCCGCTGCTTGGCGCGACCAAGGCCGAGCTTGTGGCGACCGTCGCGGCAGCGGGATGGACCGCCGCCGACGACCCGTCGAACCAAGCGGCGCGCTTCGACCGGACCCGGGCGCGGCAGGCGCTCGCCGCGACGCCGTGGCTCGACCCGGCGCGGCTGGCGGCGAGCGCGGCGCATCTCGCCGACGCCGAGGCGGCGCTCGTCTGGACCGCCGACGCCGCGTGGCACGGCCGGGTCGTCGTCGCCGCCGACCGGCTCACGATCGACGCTGCGGGGCTGCCTCGGGAACTCGTGCGCCGCCTGCTCGAACGCGCGGTGACGACGCTGGCCCCCGCCCGTACGCCGCGCGGCGCCGCGATCGACCGGCTGATCGACCGGCTCGCCGCGGGAAAGAGCGCGACCCTCGCCGGGATCGCCGTGCGCCCGGACGATGGCCGCTGGCACCTCAACCGGGCCGCACCGCGCCGTTAACCGGGTCGGATATGCGACCGGACGCCGCTTCTTTACCATCAATCTGCGCCCGGCGATTGCACGGACGCGTAACTTGCCTATCTTCGTAGTCCAGCCGCCGAACCGAAAGTGCCGTATTATGGCCGACAAGCGCCCGCCGAATCCCTGGATCAAGAGCCTTGGCCTCTGGGTCGTGATCCTGCTCGTGCTCGCGGTGGTGGTCACGCTGGTGCAGGGGCCGTCGACCGCGACCCCGTCGGGCAAGCTCGGCTATTCCGACTTCCTGACCAAGATCGATGAAGGCGCGATCAAGTCGGTTGACATTCGCGGCTCGGAGATCGTCGGCAAGCTCGCGACCGACGAGGAATTCACCACCTATAACCCCGGCGACAGCCAGCTCGTCCAGCACCTGCGCGAAAAGGGCGTCCGCTTCGACGCAAAGCCCGAGGAAGGCCGCTCGCTGCTCGGCCAGCTCGTCGTGACGATGCTGCCGTTCGTCATCATGATCGGCATCTGGATGCTGGTCATGCGCCAGATGCAGAACGGTGCCGGCAAGGGCGCGATGGGCTTCGGCAAGTCGCGCGCCAAACTGCTCCAGCAGAAGGAAGGCCGCGTCACCTTCGACGACGTCGCCGGCATCGACGAGGCGCGCGAGGAGCTGCAGGAGATCGTCGAGTTCCTCAAGGATCCGTCGAAGTTCAACCGCCTCGGCGGCAAGATCCCCAAGGGCGCGCTGCTCGTCGGTCCCCCAGGCACCGGCAAGACGCTGCTCGCCCGCGCGATCGCCGGTGAAGCCAACGTACCGTTCTTCAACATCTCCGGGTCGGATTTCGTCGAGATGTTCGTCGGCGTCGGCGCGAGCCGGGTCCGCGACATGTTCGAGCAGGGCAAGAAGTCGGCCCCGTGCATCATTTTCATCGACGAGATCGACGCCGTTGGCCGCTCGCGCGGCGCCGGCCTTGGTGGCGGCAACGACGAGCGCGAGCAGACGCTCAATCAGCTCCTTGTCGAGATGGACGGCTTCGACGGTAACGAGGGCATCATCATCGTTGCCGCGACCAACCGTCCCGACGTGCTCGATCCCGCGCTGCTGCGTCCGGGCCGGTTCGATCGGCAGGTCGTCGTTGGCCGCCCCGACATCGAGGGGCGCGAGAAGATCCTCGCGGTCCACATGAAGAAGGTCCCGCTCGCGCCCGACGTAAACGGCCGGGTTATCGCCCGCGGGACGCCGGGCTTCTCGGGCGCCGATCTTGCCAACCTCGTCAACGAGGCGGCGCTGCTAGCGGCGCGCCGCGGCAAGCGGCTCGTCGCGATGCAGGAGTTCGAGGACGCCAAGGACAAGGTCATGATGGGCGCCGAGCGCCGGTCGATGGTCATGACCGACGAAGAAAAGAAGATGACCGCGTATCACGAGGCCGGCCATGCCGTTGTCTCGTGCCACGAAGCGGCGTCGGACCCGATCCACAAGGCGACGATCATCCCGCGCGGCCGCGCCCTCGGCATGGTCATGCGGCTGCCCGAGCGGGACAGCTACAGCTATCACCGCGACAAGATGTTCGCCAACCTGTCGGTGTCGATGGGAGGCCGCGTGGCTGAGGAACTCATTTTCGGCCATGATAAGGTGTCGAGCGGCGCGTCGTCGGACATCAGCTATGCGACCGACCTCGCCAAGAACATGGTCACGCAATGGGGCATGTCCGACAAGCTCGGGCCGCTCAAGTA
>CAXTPH010000161.1:0-6086 GCA_964245955.1 uncultured Sphingomonadaceae bacterium
GATCGGACCGTCATAGACCAGCGTCACCTTGCGCTCGGCGCCGTAGCCGCGCGGCACGGTGATCCTGAGGTCGCCCGCACCGGTCAGGCCAACGTCGTTCTTCGATCCCATCCACACCTCGGCGCGCCCGACCTCCTGCCCCGCCTTGACCAGCGGCAGCTGCGTCCACGCGCGGAAGCCCCATTCCATGAACGCGACCGACTGGGCGATGCGCTCGTTGAACGATTTGAGCCCGGCGATGACGAGCACCAGCCGCCGGCCGTCCTGTTCGGCCGAGCCGGTGAAGCCGTAGCCCGCCTCCTCGGTGTGTCCGGTCTTGAGCCCGTCGGCGCCGGCGACGCGTCCGAGCAGCGGGTTGCGGTTCGCCTGGGTGATGTCGTCGCCCTTGCCGAGCGTCTTGCCCCAGGTGAACGACGGGGTGCCGTAGAACTTCTTGTACAGGCCGGGGAAGTCGCGGATCGTTCGCTCGGCGATCGTCGCGAGATCACGCGGGGTGACCATCTCGTTCGGGTCGGGCCAGCCGTTGGTGTTGGCGAAGTGCGACCCCTTGAGCCCCATCTTCGCCGCGGCGCGGTTCATCAACGCGACGTACTGGTCCTCGGTCCCGGCGAGCCCCTCGCCGAGCGTGACGCAGGCGTCGTTGCCCGACAGCGTGATGATGCCGTGGAGGAGGTTCTCGACGCTGACCTGCTCGTTGACCGAGAGGAACATCGTCGAGCCCTGGCTATGCCACTTGGTCCATGTCTCGGGACGGACGGTGATCTTCTGGTCGAGCTTGGCCTCGCCGCGGGTGATCATGTCGAACGCGACATAGACCGTCATCATCTTGCCCATCGACGCCGGCGGCATCGGCGTGTCGGCGGCCTTGTCGAGCAGGACCATGCCGTTCGACAGGTCCTTCATATAGGCGAACGGGGCCGGGGTATCGAATGCGGGCATCACCGGCACGGCGGCGGTGCTCGCGGTCGCCGACAGGAGCAGGACGAGGATCAGGGGACGCATGAGGCGGGACTACTCCGGTGGACGTCAGCCGCCGGGGACGGCGACGATGGTACGCGCGTCGGTGTAGCCCGCCGCCTGCACCTGCGCCAGTATCGGCGTCGCGGCGTCGCGCGTCGCGAACGGGCCGAGGCGGACGCGCCACAGGCCCGACGGCGCGCGGGTCGTGGCGGCGGGGGCGAACTGTTGAAGATAGCCGATCAGCCATTCGGCGCGGCCCTGGTCGGACACCGCGGCGACCTGGACGAACACCGTCCCCGGCGGCGACGCGGGGAGGACGACGGGCACCGGCGGCGGCTCGGCGGTGACCGGCGGCGGCGGCGGCGCGGGCGGCGGGGCCAGCGCGGCGATGACGGTCCGGTCGGGATAGACGCGCCGGACGCGGACTCGCGCGGTGCCGGGGCGATCGACGCCGAGCAGCTGCGCGCTCTTCCGCGACAGGTCGATGATCCGCCCGTCGACGAACGGGCCGCGGTCGTTGACCCGGACGACGAGCGTCCGCCCGTTGTCGAGGTTCGAGACCTCGACGTAGCACGGCAGCGGCAGCGTCTTGTGCGCCGCCGAGATCGCGTCCTGGTCGTAACGCTCGCCGCTCGCCGTCGCGAGCGCGTGGAAGCCGGGGCCGTACCAGCTGGCGATGCCGGTGACGTCGTAGTTGCGGTCGTCCGACGGCGTGTACCAATGGCCGAGCACCATATACGGCTGGCCGATCTTGACGCGGCTGTCGGGGGTCGACGGGGCCGCCCGCGCCGTCGCCGGGCGGGGACTTTCAGCCGGGCGGTGGGTCGCGCAGCCCGCCACCGCGGCCGCAAGCAGGACCGCGCTAGCGCAGCGCATCGCCGAGCAGCCCGACCGAGAGCGCGTAGAAGTTCGAGCAGTTGTAGGCTAGCAGAACGCGGTAGTTGCCGAAGGTCAAGAACGCCCGCCCGCCCGGCCCGTCGGGCTCGACGAGCGTCGCGAGCGTGGCGTCGCCCGCCTCGCCCGCGGCGCTCCAACCAACCGCGCTGACGAAGCCGAGCGCCTTCCATTCGGACAGCGGGATCCAGCGGCTATGCTTCTCGTACACCCGCTGGCAGGTCGTCGGCAGGACGAGGTTGCGGACGCGGGCGCGGTCGAAGCCAGCCGGCACGATGACCGGGATGCCCCACCCCTGCCCGCGCCGCCAGCCGGTGTCGTGGAGGTAGGTCGCGATCGACAGCGCGACGTCGGGACGCGAGTCCCAGATGTCGGGATGACCGGCGTGGTCGGCCGAACGCGCGTATTTGAGGTACGACGACGGCAGGAACTGCGGCTGGCCCATCGCCCCGGCCCACGAGCCGGTCAGCCGCTCGCGTCCGATCAGCCCGCGTTCGACGATGCTGATCGTCGCTTCGAGTTCCTTGGTGAACAGGTCGCGCCGTCGCCCGTCGAAGGCGAGCGTCGCGAGGCTGCGCGGGACGTCGAAGTTGCCGGTGACCGCGCCGTAGCTGCTTTCCATCCCCCAGATGCCGAGGACGATCGCCGGTGGCACGCCGGTCGCGGCTTCGTTCGCCGCCAGTTCGGCAGCCATCGCCTCGGCGACCGCGCGCCCGCGGCCGATGCGAACCGGCTCGACGCGGCGGTCGGCATAGTCGGAGAACAGCGCGACGCGGCCGCTATCGTCGGGCTGCGCGCGGTCGAGGTCGACGACGCGCGGCGAATAACGCAGCCCCCCGAGGACCGAGTCGAGTGCCGCGGGTGAGACGCCCTTGGCGATCTCGGCGGCGCGAAAGCCGGCGAGCCACGCCGCGAACGATGTTTCGGTGCCGTCGGTGACGACCTCGCCGGCCGTGACCTGCGCATCGGTCGGGACGGCGACCATGCCGAGCAGGAACAGGCAGAGGAGGCGGACCAACACAGCGCGCTGATGCCATAGCGCGAGAGGCGGTGCCACCATCGATAGAAGAGTAATCGGGATCTTCATGCCCGAGATACTAAATAGCCATGCTGAATCAATAGGTTGACGCATCGTCGACCCGCCAGATCATACACGAAGTTCAAAATAAGTTCACTCGAACGCTTGTTGAAAGCGCTTTGCACTCCCGGCGGGAAGAGCGAGATCCCAGCCCGCACGGTCTCATGGCGAAAAGGAGCGAGAGCCGTACGCAACACACCGAAGCGCAGACAGGCTATCCCGTTGCGCCCCGTGTAGGAAAGCCGTTTTTCAATAGTCGCGCGAGTATTTCAGCCCGACGTTCGACGTGCCGAACGAACTCACCGCCGACAGCAGCCGCAGCGTCTTGGTCAGCCCGATCTCGAGCTGGGTCGTGCTATAGCCCTTGGCATCGGTCTGGACCTCGACGTAGACCCGGTTGCTGATGTACTTGCCCGCCGCGACCGACGGCCCCGCGCCGGTCGCCTTGTCCTCGCCGAGCAGCCGCAGCCGGTCGATCCCCGTCGCCTTGCGCAACGTGCCGAGCGGGTTGAAGCCCCCGCCCGAGCTGCCGCGCAGCGTGTTGAGCGACGATGCAAGCTGGAGCGCCTGCGTCGGCGTCAGCGACGCGATCGAACTGCCGAACAGCAGCCGCGACAGCACCTCGTCCTGCGCCAGTGCCGGAGTCGAGGTGAAGGCGATTTCGGGCGCGAAGGCGCGGCCGGTGATGTCGATCGTCGCGGTCAGGCTGTCGACCGTCGTCGTCGCCTCGATGTCGAGCGTCGGGTTCGGCGGCACCGCCCCGTCGAAGCGGACGTTGCCCCGCGTCAGGTTGAACCGCTTGCCGGCGAACGAATAGGTGCCGCGTTCGAGCGTGACCGGGCCGGTGACGACCGGCGCGTCGGCGGTCCCGCCGATCTTGAGCGCGGCGCGCCACTCGGCCTCGAGCCCCAGCCCCTCGACGAAGATCTGGTTGGCGGCATCGAGGTTGATCGCGAGGTGGAACACACTCGGCGGCGCGGCGGCACCGGGCTTGGCGGCGACGACCGGCGTCGCGTTCTTGCGGCGGACGCCGTCGAGCTCGGTGACCTCGGCGGCGGCCGGTCGCAGGATGACGTAGCGCGCGCGGTCGATACGCAGGTCGCCGCCGATCTGCGCGCCCTTCGCCTTGTCGTTGGTCACCGCGAGCGTGCCCGACACCGTCGCGTCGATCGACTTGCTCCGCGCCAAATGCGCCTTGGCGAGCTTGACCCGGATATCGATCGGGAAGCCCTTGTCGGCGGCAAGGTCGGCGTAGCCGGCGGCGCTGACCGTGCCGTCCCCCGCGCGTCCTGCCAGGCTCGTGATTTCGAGCCGCGTGTCGGTGAAGCGGCTGTCGAAGTCGAGCGCATCGACGACGGTGCCGAATGCGGTATTCTCGTAGCGCAGCCCCTTGCCGCGTGCGATGCCGCGGATCTGCGGCGCGCTCAACCGGCCCGAGAAATCGGCTCCGATCGCGATCGGTCCGCTGAGCTGCTGGCCCGAGACTCCGCCGAGCGCCCAGAGCAATTCGGCCGGGCCGTTGAAGCGGACGCCGCCGGTCAGCGGCGCGGCGACCAGCCGGTCGCTGACTGTCCCGGTCGCGGGGATCGACGCCAGCCGCGCCTCGGCACGACCGAGGATCGTGCCGCCGCGCCGGACGATCGCATGCGCCTCGCCGCCCGCCCCCGACAGCGCCCCGAGCACGGCGATGTCGACCGGGGCCGACAGGCTGGTGATGCCGGTGCGGTTGAAGCCGGCAATGGTCAGGTTGACGTTCGCCGTCGGCAGGCCGCGTGCCGGCAGCGTCGCGGCGACGGTGCCCGACGCCGTGCCGCCGAGCCCGAGGCCGGGCGCGAAGGCTTCGGCGAGCCCGAGGTCGACCGCGTCGAGCCGGGCGTCGAGTGCGGTCACGGCGCCGGTGCTGCCGCCGACGACGATGCGCCCGTTCGGCAGCACGACCGTCGCGGGCAGCAGCCGGTAGCCGCCGCGCACGCGCTCGATCGCGGCCGGCGCAGCAAGACGGAGCGCAACGCCCGAGATCGTGCCGCGCCCGTCGACCGTGATCGCCGCCGGGGTCAGCGCGGCGTTGGCGGCGACGGTAAACGGCACGCCGCTCGTGCCGTCGGCGGTCACGGCGACCCGGCCGTTGCCGCCGCGATAGTCGCCGCTCGCCTTGGCGTGGGCGACGAGCAGCGTGCCCTGGCGGACGCCGCTGAAGCTGCCCGATCCGCTGAACTGCGGCGCGTTGGGGTAAAGCACGGCGGTCGCGGTTGCGGTGCCGTCGGCGATCAGCAGCGGCTCGGGCAGCGGAATCCGCGCGTTGACCGCGCGCAGCGCGACGTCGGCGCGCTGGACCGCGCCCGCCGCGGCGAGCGTGACCGACCCGGTCAGCCCGGGCCCGGTCAGCGCGAGATGGCCCGCATACGGCCCGGCGGGGGTCGCCGCGATCTGCCCCGTGACGATCAATCCGGCGAGCGAGGCGCGGCGGAGGTCGACCATCAGCGGCCCCTTCCCCACCCGTAACCCGGCGTCGACCGCGAACGGCCCGTACGGTGAGCCGCCGGTCGCGGTAATCGCATAGCCACCCGGCGCCGGACGTAGCGTCGCGACGACGTCGCTGAGCTGGACGCCGACGTTCGGCCGCGCCGCGCGCAGCGTGACCTGCGGCTTGGCGGCCGTGCCACTCGCGGCCAGCGTGAACGGGCCATATTGCGCCTGCGATCCCGCCGCCGTCGCGGTGAACGTCCCGTCGGCGCGGTAACTTGCGCGGCCGTCGGTGATGCGGAACTTCGGCGCGGTGATGCGCAGGCCGGTCGCGCTGATCAGCCCGTTCGGCGCGCGCTCGATCACCGCCGTCGCGACCGCATTGCCGCCGAGGAAATCGCGCGCCGACAGGTTGTCGATCCGCACCGTCGTCGCGCGGACGTGGCCCTTAAGCGCGACCTGCCCCTTGCCCGCCGGCACCAGCCGCGCGTCGGTGATGAGGTCGACGATGCCGAGCCCGGCGACAACGTAGCGGTTGATCCGTCCCTTGAGCGCGGCGGTGTAGTCGCCGGTCGCGAGCGTCAGCGCGGCAACGACGGTCGCGTCGATCTGGTCCGAGCGCAGGCGGAGGTTGTCCGATGCGACCTGCGTCGCGGTGACCGAGATGTCGCCGTCGATGCGGACATTGCGC
>CAXTPH010000162.1:0-6062 GCA_964245955.1 uncultured Sphingomonadaceae bacterium
AGGTTCGACCAGACGGTGAAATACGTTTCGGGCAGTCCGGCGGCGGCGATATAATCGAGACCCTCGGGGATCGGCAGGCACTGGCCCGCCGGCGCGACGCAGTATTCGGCGTAACCACCCCCGGCGACGAGCGCGCAGACCTTGTCGCCGATCGCCCAGCGCCCCGATCCGACGACGACCTCACCCGCGACCTCGAGCCCCATGATCGTCGGCGCGCCCGGCGGCATCGGGTAGAGCCCCTGCCGCTGGAGGACGTCGGGGCGGTTGACCCCGGCGGCATGGACGCGGATCAGCACTTCGCCATCGTTCGGCACCGGCACCGGGCGGGTCGTCGCCACCAGCACCTCGGGGCCGCCGGGCTGCTCGGGATCGATCGCGGTCATGGTCTCGGGGATAGTCATGCGCGTGATATTGACTTGGGCAGCGCCTGGGTCAACGTCGCACGGATGGACGAAGACCTCCCCCGCCCCAAGGCCGACGACGTCGTCGCAGAGCTGGTCAAGCAGGACCTCGACCGGCTTTCGGTCGGCGAGCTCGACGCGCGCATCGGTGCGCTCGAAGGTGAGCTGGCGCGAACGCGGGCGAAACGCGATGGAGCAGCTGTGTTCCGCTCCGCCGCCGACGCGCTATTTAAACGCTGATCATCATCGTCCGCTAAAAAAAGTCGCCATCCCCCGCCCTCGCAGAGATGACGCGCCGAAATCAGACGATCGGTGCCCCCGGCAAAGCCGCCGCCGCGACCAGCTTGCGCGCCAGCCCGTCCCCACTGCCGAAGACGATCCACAACGGCGCCCCCGCCGCCGCGCCGAGCACGGTCAGCACTGCAAGCCCGCCGCCGAACAACGCGATCATCGCCGTCGCCCCGCCGACCGCGGCGCGTTCGGGGTTGCTGCGCTCGTCCCACGCGTTGCGCTTGATCGCGTCGCCGAGGCGCTGGATCAGCGGCCACGCCGCCTTGCCGTCGACCGTCGCCATCAGCGCCGAGCGCGCCTTGCCGAAGCCGTCCTCCGAGTCGTCGCGGATCACCAGCAGCCGTCCCGCCCACGCCGCGAGCGCGGCGCGCTGCTCGGGCGTCGCGCCTTCGGTCAACTCGGTGGCAACGCGGTCTTCCATCGCTTCGGACATGGCAAAGTCTCCTTCGCCCCGGGTCTACCATGCCGCGGGGGTTGCGCGAGACTGACGTTAACGTAAACTCTGCCGCAAAGCCTCTGGGGAGACGGCATGGACTTCGATTTTTCCGACGACGCCAAGGCGCTGCGCGAGCAGGCCCGCAAATTCTTCGATGAGCGCGCCGGGCCGGCGGTCGCGCGCGCCTCGATGAACGGCGAGGCGTCGTTCGACGCGCCGTTGTGGCAGGCGGTCGTCGACCTCGGCTGGACCGCGGCGCGTGTCCCCGAGGCGCATGGCGGGGTCGGCATGTCGTCCGAAGCCGCGTGCGTCCTCGCCGAGGAGACCGGGCGCAGCCTCGCGCCGATCCCGCTCGCGCAGACGCTGGCGGCGACCGAGGCGCTGATCGCGCTCGGCACCGCCGAACAGCAAGCGCGCTGGCTGCCCGGCATCGCCGACGGCACGGTCGTCGCGGTCACCGGCTGGGCCGAGGGCGGCACCGCGTCGCCGGCCACGGCGTCGGCGCGGGTCGAGGGCGGCACGATCACCGGCACCAAGTCGCCGATCGCCGACCTCGCCGCCGCCACGATGGCGATCGTCAGCGCGGGCGGCCCCGACGGCCCGGCGTTGTATATCGTCGATCTTACGGCGGGCGGCGTCGCCGTCGCCCCGGTCGAGACGCTCGATCTCGTCCGCCGCCACGGCACGCTGACGCTAACCGGTGCCGCCGCCGACCCGCTCGGCACGGCGGCGGGCTATCACGACTGGCTCGACCGCGCCGGCGTCCTCGGCAGCTTCGAGGCGATGGGAACCGCGACCGCGGCGATGGACATGGCGGTCGCCTATGCCAAGGAACGCACCGCCTTCGGCCAGAAGATCGGGCGCTACCAGGGCGTCAAGCACAAGTGCGCCGACATGTATATCAAGCTCGAACTCGCCCGCGCGCACGCGCTTCACGCCGCGTGGGCGATGGAAGCCGGCGCCGCCGAACTCCGCCAGGCGGCGAGCGCGGCGCGGGTCGCGAGCCTCGACGCGCTCGCCTTCGCGGCGGAGGAGAACGTCCAGATCCACGGCGGCATCGGCTTCACGTGGGAGAGCGACTGCCAGTTCTACTACCGCCGCAACCGCGCGCTCGTCGCCGCGCTGGGAAGCCGCACGTTCTGGGCAGACCGCCTGGTGCGTTCACTCGAGCAGCGCAACGCCGTCGCCGCCTAGGCGCACGCCATCATCCGCGTAAGGAGACCTCGCATGGACTTCAACGACACCCCCGCCGACGCCGAATACCGCGCCAAGGTCCGCGCATGGCTGGCAACCGCCGCCACCGACTATCGCGAGCCGCCAGCGCGGGCGACGACGCGCGGGGAGAATGTCCCCGAATCGCGCAAGTGGCAGAAGGCGAAGCACGCCGCGGGCTATACCGGCATCACCTGGCCCAAGGCGTTTGGCGGCCAGGGGCTCAGCCCGATGCACTCGATCATCTTCAGCCAGGAACAGTCGAAGTACCACGCGCCGACCGGGCTGTTCGACATCGGCCTCGGCATGTGCATCCCGACGCTGTTCACCCACGGCTCGCCCGAGCTGATCGAGCGCTACGTCGCCAAGGCGCTGAGCGGCGACGAGGTCTGGTGCCAGCTGTTCTCCGAGCCGAGCGCCGGGTCCGACCTTGCCGGCATCCGCACCAAGGCGGTGCGTGACGGTGACGACTGGATCATCGACGGGCAGAAGGTGTGGACGACCAACGCGCATCTGTCCGACTATGGCATCATCGTCACCCGCACCGACCCGTCGGCGCCGAAGCACAAGGGGCTGACGATGTTCATCGTCGACATGCATGCCCCCGGGGTCGAGGCACGGCCACTCAAGCAGATGTCGGGCGGCAGCGACTTCAACGAAGTGTTCTTCACCGGCGTCCGGGTCAGCGACAGCCACCGGCTCGGCGCGGTCGGCGACGGCTGGAAGGTGTCGCTGACGACGCTGATGAACGAACGCCTCGCGGTCGGCGGCAAGCCCGGGCACGCGCCGGGCTATCGCGACCTGATGGCGCTCGCCGCCGGGATCGAGACCGACACCGGCCCGGCGATCGCGGCGCGCGACGTCCGGCAGCGGATCGCCGCAACCTACATCGCCGACGAGGGCATCAAGCTGACGCAGATGCGCGCGTTGTCGGCGCTGTCGAAGGGCGAGGCCCCGGGGCCCGAACAGTCGATCAGCAAGGTCGTCGTCGCCAAGACGATGCAGGAAATGGCCGCGTTCGCGATGGACCTGTCGGAGGCGAGCGGTTTCGTCACCGGCGCCAACGACGCCGACCCGCGCCTCGCCAAGCTCCAGGGCAGCTATATGGCGTCGGCGGGACTGCGGATCGCCGGCGGCACCGACGAGATTCTGCGCAACATCATCGCCGAACGCGTCCTCGGCCTGCCCGGCGACATGCGCCCCGACAAGGACACGCCGTTCAACGAGATCCGCGCGGCGTAAGTAGAAATGGGAGCGGCGCGCGGCCGCTCCCATCGTTGGTCAGCGGCGGGCGAGCCGCGCGAGCAGCCGCTGCGCGACCTCGGCCGACGACGCAGGGTTCTGCCCGGTGATCAGCTGCCCGTCCTCGACCGCGTATGACGACCAGTCGGGGCCCTGCGAATAGTCGCCGCCCGCGGCCTTGAGCATGTCCTCGACGAGGAACGGGACGACGTCAGTCAGGCCGACCGCCGCCTCCTCGCCGTTGGTGAAGCCGGCGACCTTGCGGCCTTTGACCAGCGGCGACCCGTCGGGCGCGCGGACGTTCCTGAGCACACCCGGCGCGTGGCAGACAAGGCCGACCGGCGTGTCGTGCCCGAGCGCGGTTTCGATCAGCGCGATCGAGTGCGCGTCGTTGGCGAGGTCCCACAGCGGGCCGTGGCCGCCGGGGTAGAACACCGCGTCATAACCCGCGACGTCGATATCGCCGAGCTTGTGCGTCGCCGCGAGCGCCGCCGTCGCCGCGGCATCGGCGCGGAACCGCCTCGTCGCGTCGGTCTGGGCGTCGGGCTCGTCGCTCTTCGGGTCGAGCGGCGGCTGGCCGCCCTTCGGCGACGCGATCGTAACCTCGGCTCCGGCATCCTTGAACACGTAATACGGCGCGGCAAACTCTTCGAGCCAGAAGCCGGTCTTCTTGCCGGTGTCGCCGAGCTGGTCGTGCGACGTCAGGATCATCAGGATCTTCATGGGGCGCTCCTATGCGTGTGCGGCGGCGCATATAG
This sequence comes from uncultured Sphingomonadaceae bacterium, assembly GCA_964245955.1. GTDB lineage: Bacteria > Pseudomonadota > Alphaproteobacteria > Sphingomonadales > Sphingomonadaceae > Polymorphobacter_B. The sequence continues at coordinate 4,341 of CAXTPH010000162.1, forward strand.
GGTGCGTGAGGCGTGTCGGCCATCGACGCGGACCGCGGCGAGCGCGCACAAAAAAGGCGGCCCGAAAGCCGCCTCTTCAGATCGGAGTGCCGCGATCAGGCAGCGACGACATTGCTCCGGCGGCGGCGGGCCGCGAAGCCGACGAGGCCGAAGCCGCCGACGAACATCGCCCACGTCGCCGGCTCGGGAACCGCGACCGCGACATTGTCGATCGCCGCCGACAGGTCGGCACCGCCGCCGTTGACCGCGGCGAAGGTCAGACCCTGCGTGCCGGTCGAGACGAAGGTGAAGCCCTGCCGGGCCAAGGTCGCGCCGGGGGTGAAGGTGCCGAGCACGGTCGCGCCCTGCGACACGATGAACGAGAAGGAACTGTTGCGCAGCGCGGCGTCGAACGACACCTTGTACGACTGGCCGGCGACGAGCGGCGCGCTCAGCGTAAAGCTGCCGTCGGTCAGGCCGGGGTAGGTCTGGAGGAAAGCGCTCTGCGTCCCGTTCGATGGGAAACCGAACGCGCCGTGATCGACGCCCGAGGTGCCGGCGAAGCTGACGCCGGCGACGGTGGCCGGCGCGGCGCTACCGGAATTGTAGGTGGTAAAGCCGGGGGCATAGGCGTCGTGGCCCACGCCGACATCGACCGTATCGAAGGTGTAAACCGTCGCCGATGCGGCGGCGGGAAGGACAAGCAGGGCGGCGATGGCTGCGAAACGGATCACGGGCAATTCCTGACATAAAGTCACTAGAGACAAAGCAACCGCTGCAAAAATCATACCAATCACTCCGCATGTGCTAAGTGACTAGATTTGTTGATGTCGTCGGAGCTTTGACCGCGCCGCGCCGCTAAAAGTGTAAAAGTTTCTTACAATTTTACACTCACGAAGATGAACGACCCGGCAGTTATCCCCGCCGGGACGACCACCGCATCGCACTTTGCAATCTCTTAACGTGCATGTATCGTTACGGAATGGAAACGGTGATCATCGCCGCGATTTTGGCGGTTGCCGCCGTCGTCATCGTGGCGCTGCTTCTTTCGGAGCGGCGGAAGCCCAGTCCGCCGGTCTCCAGGGTCGACGGCGATTGGTAGGCCGCACGCGGCCGAAGCCTGCCGCGAGGCGCGGCTGATCGCACGAGCCCCCTGAGCCATGTCGACGCGCGCGCCGATTTCGCGCTGTCCTCCACCCCGGTCATTGGCTAATCCCGGGCGATGATAAGTTCGCGAATCGCATGACCCTCGGCACCCTCCGCTTCGATCACGGCGAAACGATCGACATGCTCCGCGACTCGGTACGCGCCTTCGCCGCCGCCGAGATCGCGCCGCGTGCTGCACACATCGATGCCAACAACGCCTTTCCGCGCGACCTCTGGCCGAAGCTCGGCGATCTCGGGCTGCACGGGATCACCGTGCCCGAGGCCGACGGCGGCGCGGGGCTCGGCTATCTCGCACACGTCGTCGCGGTCGAGGAGATCAGCCGCGCGTCGGCGAGCGTCGGGCTTAGCTACGGCGCGCATTCGAACCTGTGCATCAACCAGATCGCGCGCTGGGGCACCGCCGAGCAGAAGGCGAAATACCTGCCGCAGCTGATCAGCGGCGAGCATCTCGGCAGCCTCGCGATGTCCGAAAGCGGCTCCGGGTCCGACGTCGTGTCGATGCGGCTCCGCGCCGACAAGAAGAACGATCGCTACGTCCTCAACGGCTCGAAATTCTGGATCACCAACGGCCCCGGC
>CAXTPH010000163.1:0-6053 GCA_964245955.1 uncultured Sphingomonadaceae bacterium
GATGCTCGGCGCGATGATGATCGACAACCGGCTGGTCGAGGACGTCCAGCTCAAGCTCGGCAGCCAGCATTTCTTCGAGCCGCTCCACGGGCGGGTCTACGACGCGATCCTGATGCTGATCGACCGGCGGATGGTGGCGACCCCGGTGACGCTCAAGCCGCTGTTCGACGCCGACCCCGAGATGATGGCGATCGGCGGGACGTCGTATCTCGCGTCGCTGACCGAGCAGTCGGCCGCGCTGATCGCCGCGCGCGACTTCGCCCAGCAGATCTACGACTTGGCCCTACTCCGCGAGATGATCCGCGTCGGGCGCGACATGGCGACCAACGCCTTCGACACCGCCGCCGGCGTCGAGCCGTTAAAGCAGATCGAGGCGGCCGAACTCGCGCTTTACAAGGTCGCCGAGCAGGGCGAGGTGTCGGGGTCGGTCAAGACCTTCGGCCAGGCGACGCGGCTTGCGGTCGAGATGGCTGACCGCGCGATGAAGTCGGGCGGGCATCTGTCGGGCTACACGACCGGTCTCGACGCGATAAACGCCAAGATCGGCGGCCTGCACAAATCCGACCTGATCATCCTCGCCTCGCGCCCGGCGATGGGCAAGACCAGCCTCGCGACCAACATGGCGTTCTCGGCGGCCGCGCGGTACCTGCGCGACAAGGCCGACGGGATCGAGCCCGGACAGTCGAGCGGGGCGGGGGTTGCATTCTTCAGCCTCGAAATGTCGGCCGACCAGCTCGCGACGCGCGTCCTCGCCGAACAGTCGGGGGTCAATTCGGAAAACTTGCGCATGGGCAAGATCAGCCAGTCCGAATTCAACAGCCTCGCCCGCGCCGCCGGGCAGCTGAGCGAACTGCCGCTCTACATCGACGACACCCCGGCGCTGTCGATCGCGGCGCTGAGGACACGCGCGCGACGGCTCAAGCGGCAGAAGGGGGTCGGCATCATCGTCGTCGACTACCTCCAGCTGCTCCAAGGATCGGCGAAGGCGGCGAACGAGAACCGGGTGCAGGAGATCTCGGAGATCACCCGCGGGCTAAAGACGCTGGCGAAGGAGCTCGAGGTGCCGGTGCTCGCACTGTCGCAGCTCAGCCGCGCGGTCGAGAACCGCGAGGACAAGCGCCCCCAGCTCGCCGACCTCCGCGAATCGGGGACGATCGAGCAGGACGCCGACATCGTCCTCTTCATCTACCGCGAGGAATATTATCACGCGATGAAACAGCCCGACGAGGAAGACATCGAGAAATACGCCAAGTGGAAGGACCGCGCCGAGAAGCTCCACGGCCTCGCCGAGGTGATCGTCGCCAAGCAACGCCACGGCTCGACCGGCACCGTCCCGCTGACCTTCCACAAGACGACAACGAAGTTCAGCGACCGCGCGAACGACGCGTATCTGCCCGAGCGCTACGAATAGAGTTCGGGCGAAAGCGCAAATCCACGGACCCGGAAATAACCGTTTCGAGCGAGAAACAGTGGGCGACCGGGTGCGACCAACCGCGATGCTGACCGTTTGATCTGCTCCTTAGGGAGAGGATTTAACCATGTTACGCATTCTAATCGTTGCGGCCACGCTGGCGGTAGCGGGGTCGCCGTCGGCTCAGACGGCCGACGATTCGCACAACCCTGCGATCAAGGATAGCGCGGCGAAAATGACGGCCGCGCCGGCGAAGGGCGCCAATTCCTTCACCGAGAAGCAGGCTCGCCAGCGGCTCGCCAAGGCTGGCTACACGGTAACGTCGCTGACCAAGGACGCGAATGGCGTCTGGACCGGCAGCGCGACGAAGGATGGCAAGACGTCGACCGTCGGCCTCGACTTCAAGGGCAACGTCACCGCGCAATAATTGCGTATTCGAGGGAGATTACCCATGACCCAGACCATCACACGCCTGTTCGATAGCCGCGGCGACGCTGAAAGCGCGGTGCGAGACCTCGAAAGTGCGGGCATCCGCCACGACGATATCAGCATCATCGCCAATGGCGGCGGGACGGCCGGCGACGGCACGCACAACGTCGACAGCCAAGGCGACGTCAGCCGCGGAGCCTCGACCGGGGCCGCAATCGGTGGCGCCGGCGGCCTGCTCGCCGGACTCGGCCTACTTGCCATTCCGGGTCTCGGTCCGATCGTCGCCGCGGGTTGGTTGGTTGCGACCGTCGCCGGGGCCGGAATCGGCGCAGCCGGCGGTGCCGCGACCGGCGGCGTCGTCGGGGCGCTGTAGAATTCGGGCCATACCGACGAAGAGGCCAATGTCTATGGCGAAGGCGTCCGTCGCGGCGGTAGCCTTGTCAGCGTCCGCGCCGACGATACGCGCGTCGCGGAAGTGACTGCGCTGCTTGGTCGCTACAATGGGGCCGACGCCGCGACGCGCGGTGCCGCCTACCGGGCATCGGGCTGGGACGGTACCGGGGAATCGACGCGCATCCACGAGCGGACCGACGTCTGAAGACCGCGATCGCGGGTTGCCAAGGCTCGGCCATAGCGTAATCGCTATGGCCGATGCCGCCTGCCAACCTCCGCATGACAATCGACGCGCGCGCGATGGCGGCGAACTGGTCGCTGCTGGCGCGGGCGTCGCAGTCGGCGGCATGCGGGGCCGCGGTCAAGGCCGACGCTTACGGTCTTGGTGCGAGCGTAGCCGTCGACGTTCTGGCTCGTGCCGGTTGCCGTGATTTCTTTGTGGCGTCGTGGCGCGAGGCGGCCGCGTTGGGTTCTCTCCCGACCGGTATTCGCGTTGCGGTTCTACATGGCATCCAGAGCGGCGAGATGTCGACTGCGCTCGCGTCGGACTCGGTGCCCGTGTTGTCCACTCCTGCTCAGGTCGCGGCATGGCGGGAGGCGGCGCCCGATCGGCCGTGCGATGTCATGATCGATACCGGCATGAACCGGCTCGGACTGGGACCCGGCGATCTCGGGCTGCTCGATGGACTCGCGATCGACACGCTCCACAGCCATCTCGCCTGTGCCGACACGCCTGGGCATCCGATGAACGCACGCCAACTTGCCAGCTTCCGCGAGATTGTCGCCGCAGTGCCTGCACTTCGGGCGAGCCTCGCCAATTCGGCCGGCATCATGCTCGGCGGAGCTTATGCGTTCGGCCTGACGCGTCCTGGGATCGGGCTGTACGGCGGCGGCATCGCGGGGGTCACGGCGGTCGTCGGGATCGAGGCACGGGTCGTGCAGGTCCGCGACGTTGCGGCCGGTGACAGCGTTGGCTACGGCGCGACATGGTCCGCGGCGTGGCCGACACGAGTCGCGGTGCTCAATATCGGCTATGCCGACGGCTATCCCGCACTGGCCACCGGCGGCGCGGTTCGCGCGGGCGATACGGCGTGCCCGGTGATCGGGCGCGTATCGATGGACCTCGTCGCCGTCGATGTCACCGGAGCGGTCGTGACGGAGGGAGACTGGCTGCGGCTCGATTTCGACCTCGCGCGCGTGGCCGCGGCAACGGGGCGGTTGCAGTATGAATTGCTAACCGGCCTCGGGCACCGCTATGACCGGGTCTACCAATGACCGGCATTCCTCACGATATCATCGGTGTGCTTCGCGCGATCGGCCGGTTCGTCATCGGCGGGCTCGCGGCGGTCGGGCGGGTCGTGATGTTCGCCTGGTCGGCGATCAGCCGCGCGGTGCTGCCACCGTATTACCCGGCGCGGCTGGGCGAGCAGATGATCCTCATCGGCTATTTCTCGCTTCCCGTCGTCGGGATGACGGCGCTGTTTACCGGCTCGGCGCTCGCACAGCAGATCTTCATCGGCGGCAGCCGGTTCAACGCGGCAGCGACGGTGCCGGCGGTGACGGTGATCGGCATCGTCCGCGAACTCGGGCCCGTCCTCGGCGGCCTGATGGTTGCGGGGCGGGTGTCGTCGGCGATGGCGGCCGAGCTCGGCACGATGCGCGTGACCGAACAGATCGACGCGCTGACGACGCTCCGGACCGATCCGTTCCGGTATCTGATCGCGCCGCGCGTCATCGCATCGGTACTGGTGATGCCGCTGCTGGTGCTCGTGTCGAACATCATCGGCGTGCTCGGTGGCTATCTGCTCGCGACGTACCGGCTCAACTTCAACGGCGCGGGCTACATCCGGACGACGATGTCGTTTCTCAAGACCGACGACGTCGTCTCGTCGATGGTCAAGGCGGCGGTGTTCGGCTTCATCATCGCGCTGATGGGCTGCTACCATGGCTTCCAGTCGAGCGGCGGCGCGGCGGGGGTCGGCAAGGCGACGACCAACGCGGTGGTGAGCGCCTTCATCCTCATTCTGTTGTCGAACCTGATCATCACCGTCATCGTCTTCGGCGGGCGATGATGGACAAGATCGAGGTCAGCGGCATCCACAAGCGGTTCGGGCCGAAGGTCGTCCTCGACGGCGTTGACCTGGGCATCGCCAGCGGCACCTCGATGGTCGTCATCGGCGGATCGGGCACCGGCAAGTCGGTCCTGATCAAATCGATCCTCGGGCTGCTGCGGGTCGACTCGGGCAGCATCAAGGTCGACGGGGTCGAAGTCACTCAGCTTCGCGGCAGCGCGCTCGCCGAGCACCGCGCGAAGTTCGGTATGCTGTTCCAAGGCGGCGCGCTGTTCGATTCGCTGTCGGTCTGGCGCAACGTCAGTTTTGCCCTGCCGCGCGATCGGGGTGCAAAAAACCTGCGGGCCGCCGCGATCGACAATCTGGCGCAGGTCGGTCTCGGTGCCGAAGTGGCCGATCTCCGCCCCTCCGAACTGTCGGGGGGGATGCAAAAGCGCGTCGCACTCGCTCGAGCGATCGCGGTGCGACCCGAGATAATCTTCTTCGACGAGCCGACCACCGGCCTCGATCCGATCATGGCCGACGTCATCAACGACCTAATCGTCGATCTCGTCCGCGACCTGAAAATAACCGCGCTGACGATTACCCACGACATGGCGAGCGCGCGAAAAATCGCCCACCGTATCGCGATGCTTTACGCCGGAAAAATTGTCTGGAATGGTACTGTTAACGAAATCGACATGAGTCATAATCCATATGTTGATCAGTTTGTTAACGGTCGGGCAGAGGGCCCTATCAAAATGCAGGTGAAGACCGCGTGAGCGGCGCAGCAGGCCTTGTCGCAATGCTGGCGCGAGTCGGGTCAGGTGACCGCGATTCGTTAAAAATGCTTTACGAAGCAACATCCGCGAAGCTGTTTGGCGTTATCCTCCGTATATTGATTGAACGTGGAGAAGCCGAAGACGTGCTGCAAGAGGTCTACATAACAGTTTGGCGCAAGGCGGCGGAATTCGACGCGACGCGAGCAAGTCCCATCACCTGGATGGTGACGATTGCGCGCAATCGGGCAATCGATCGGTTGCGGGCAAAGGGAAGCCGTCCGACGACGACGCTCGATGAGGCTGCCGAAGTGCGCGACACGGCGCCGGCGGCCGACATGATGATCGATTCCGCGAACGACGCGAAGCGCGTCTCGGCGGCGCTGGAAACGCTCGATCCAAAGCATGCCGCCATTATCCGCAGTGCTTATTTCGAAGGATTGACCTACGAAGCGTTGTCCGACCGCGAGGGGGTGCCGGTCGGCACCCTGAAAAGCTGGGTGCGACGCGGGCTGATACGGATGCGAACGGCACTCGAGGCATGACCGAACTAGACGATATCCCCGACGACTCCGATGCCGCGCTCGCGTTGGACTTTGCTCTTGGCGCGCTCGACGGTCTGACAATGCGTCGCGCCGAACTGCGCTTGCGGAGCGATCCCATATTTGCTCACGATGTCACGCGTTGGCAGGAGCAGCTTGGCCCGTTGACTAGCGAGATCGCTGGGGTTCGGCCGCCGCGATCGGTGTGGAGCGCAGTAGATCGCGAATTGTTCCGCGCAGCGCCGGCGCGCGCAGCGGCGCAGACCCCATCGGTGTGGGCGACGCTCGCGATCTGGCGCGCAGTTGCGTTCGGCGCCAGCGGGGTTGCAGCCGTCGCCGTTGGGCTGCTCGTCAGCCGCCCCGGTACGGTGCCAACGGTACCGCCGACTGCATCGCCGACGGCTCCGGCGGGATCGCTTTTGGCGGCGTCGATGGCGTCGACCGACAA
>CAXTPH010000164.1:0-6016 GCA_964245955.1 uncultured Sphingomonadaceae bacterium
CGTGACCGGCCCCGCCTGCAGCGCCGCCGGGATCGCGGCCGACCCCACGACCCCGGCCAGCCCGCCGAGCCACGTCCGTCGGTTGATCAGCATCGCTGCGCTCCCCTTGCCCGGTGCGACCTTGCCACGCCCGCGCCCGCGCGAAAAGCCATGCCGCGCCGCGATCCGCCACTGGAACGAAACGCGTCCATGCGCCATATATCAACCATGGCCGCCATTCAGATCCGCACCTCGCTCGCCGAACCCGAATCGAACGGCGCGTTCGTCCCGCACCGCCCGGCGCGGCCCGAAAAGTCGGAGGGCGGCAAGGCGTTCCGGCTCGTCACCGACTATCTGGCGGCGGGGGACCAGCCGACGGCGATCGCCGAGCTCGTCAGCCAGGCCAACGCCGGCAACCGCGACCAGGTACTGCTCGGCGTGACCGGATCGGGCAAGACCTTCACCGCAGCGAAGGTGATCGAGGCGGTCCAGCGCCCTGCCCTCGTCCTCGCCCCGAACAAGATCCTCGCGGCGCAGCTGTACGGCGAATTCAAGTCGTTCTTCCCCGACAACGCCGTCGAATATTTCGTCAGCTACTACGATTACTATCAGCCAGAAGCGTACGTACCCCGGTCCGACACCTACATCGAGAAGGAATCCTCGGTGAACGAGGCGATCGACCGGATGCGCCATTCGGCGACCCGGTCGCTCCTCGAACGCGACGACGTCATCATCGTCGCGTCGGTGTCGTGCCTCTACGGCATCGGCTCGGTCGAGACTTACTCGGCGATGACCTTCAGCCTCAAGAAGGGCATGACCGCCGACCGCGGCGAGATCATCCGCAAGCTCGTCGCGCTCCAGTACAAGCGCAACGACGCCGCCTTCGCCCGCGGCAACTTCCGCGTCCGCGGCGACACCGTCGAGCTGTTCCCGTCGCACTACGAGGATTCGGCGTGGCGGATCGTGTTCTTCGGCGACGAGATCGAGGCGATCACCGAGTTCGACCCGCTGACCGGCAAGAAGGTCGCCGACCTGATCTCGATCAAAATCTACGCCAACTCGCACTATGTCACGCCGGGGCCGACGCTCAAGCAGGCGTCGGAGGCGATCAAGCACGAGCTGACCGAGCGCCTCAAGGAGATGCACATCGAGGGCAAGCTGCTCGAGGCGCAGCGGCTCGAGCAGCGGACCAACTTCGACCTCGAGATGATCGCCGCAACGGGAAGCTGCGCGGGAATCGAGAACTATAGCCGCTTCCTCACAGGGCGCCTGCCCGGCGAGCCGCCGCCGACCCTGTTCGAATACCTTCCCGAAAACGCCCTGCTGTTCGTCGACGAGAGCCACGTCACCGTGCCGCAGATCGGCGGCATGTCGCGCGGCGACCATCGGCGCAAGCTGACCCTCGCCGAATACGGCTTCCGCCTGCCGTCGTGCATCGACAACCGCCCGCTGCGCTTCGAGGAATGGGAGGCGATGCGCCCGCAGACGGTGTTCGTCTCGGCGACCCCGGGCAAGTGGGAGATGGAGGCCACGGGGGGAGTCTTCGTCGAGCAGGTCATCCGCCCGACCGGGCTGATCGACCCGCCGATCGAGATCAAGCCGGTCGAGGACCAGGTCGAGGACTGCATCGCCGAAGCGCGCAAGGTCGCGGCGAACGGCTACCGCACCCTCGTCACCACCTTAACCAAGCGCATGGCTGAGGACCTGACCGAGTTCATGCACGAGGCCGGCCTGCGCGTCCGCTACATGCACAGCGACGTCGAGACGTTGGAGCGCATCGAGCTGATCCGCGACCTGCGGCTCGGCGTCTATGACGTGCTGGTCGGCATCAACCTGCTGCGCGAAGGCCTTGATATCCCTGAGTGCGGCCTCGTCGCGATCCTCGACGCCGACAAGGAGGGTTTCCTGCGCTCCGAGACCTCGCTGATCCAGACGATCGGCCGCGCCGCGCGCAACGTCGAGGGCCGCGTCATCCTCTACGCCGACCGGATCACGGGCAGCATGGAGCGCGCGATGGCTGAAACCGACCGCCGCCGGTCACGCCAGGAAAGCTACAACCTCGAACACGGCATCACCCCGACGACGATCAAGCGCGACATCAGCGACGTCCTTGCCGACGTCTCGATGCGTGACGGCGTCGTGGTCGACACCGGCGACGAGGAGACCCCGAACCTCGTCGGCCACAATCTCAAGGCGTATATCGCCGACCTCGAAAAGCAGATGCAGACCGCCGCCGCCAACCTCGACTTCGAAATCGCCGCCGCGGTCCGCGACCAGATCCGGCGCCTCGAGGCCGACGACCTCGGCCTGCCGAGCACCGGACCGAAGGTCGCGCCGGTGCAGGGGCGTGCGGTCGGCGGCAAGCCGGGAACACGGACGACCCGCTTCGCTAAGGCGAAGGCGGCGCGGGGTGCCCGGCGGGGCAGCGCGCGCTAGCCCACCGCTCGACCTTCAGACCGTGATTTCGGCCGCGAGCAATTGGCGGCGGCGGGCCGGCGTGGCGCCGGTGACCGACCGGATCAACGGCAGGTGTCGCTGAAAACATATCGGATCGCAGACGGCGGCGGCGCGCAAACCCAGCCATGCCTGTATAAGCCCGAGAAGCGCGCCTTCGTGACGACCGTCGCACATCCGATCGACGAGGAACGGCTCGGCGTCGCGCGAAAGGACCCGCCATGCCAGAGCGTTGGCCGCCCCCTCCTGCGCCCGCCCATCACGTCCGTCGAGATACGTCGCGAGGTCGAACAGATAGGCCTTGTCCTGCGTCAGATCGAACAACACCTCGTGCCGGTTGACGTCCCACCGCCAGTTGAACGAGGCGACCAGCGACGCGGCCTGCCGCAGGGCCGCGACCGTTCCGGCATCGCCGACGTAGCTGAGGCCCATCAGGTCGACCGTGTCTCCGGCAAGCGCGCGTTTCAGCATCATGTCGCGCGCCGTCGCACGCTCCGCATCGGTCATCTCGGCGAAATCGGCGGGAGAATAACCGTCGGCTTTTTCGCGACCCTGCGCCGCATATTGGCGCTGAAACCGGTCCATGGTCATCGCGGCATAGCCTTTCTCATGGACTGGTCCGGGGTGGCGGCTCGGGGAGGGTGGGATCGACCTTGAAATCGGTGATCCTGCCGCTCGCCAAGCCCTTTTGGACCTCGGGCCATTCATATTCCTTGAAAATATCGCCGCCACCAACGGCCGCCTTGGTCGGGGTCTGCACCGCGGTGACGTCGCCCGAAAGCCCCTTGGCGTAATTTTCCGAGACGCCGCCCCAGACATCCTTGCCACCGCTGGTCCACGGCATCTTGGTATTCAGGTCCGACCAGCCGTCGATCACGCGGCCGCCCGGTGTCCCCTCCAACGTTACCCCGCCGTGGGCGGTCGCGTACGCCTTGGCCGCGGCACCATTGCCCGACCACAGATGACCGCCGTCGCGCGGCGACGAAACGTCGAGGCGGCGGACGATGGCGTTGGCGTCGCCGGCGTCGACATGCGGTTGCAGGATGGCACGTGCCTCGTCGATCTTACCCGCGTTCGACAGGCTGGTAATCCGCGCCCGGTCGCCGACGACCTTGGCTTCGCCCGCCAGCTTCGGGCTGGCGACGATCAGGCCCATCCCGGCGACGCCTTGCAGCAGATCGCGATATCCCGGACCAAGGGCGTCGCCGATCTTGCCGAGGCCTTCCATCGCGCCATAGCCGAGTGCGCCGATGGCGAGGAAGCCGCCGAACGCCGCGGCACCGGCTGCCGCCGCAAACAGGGCTCCGCCGATCGCCGCGCCGATGCCGAGCACCTCGAGCCCAGTCCTGGTCCAGGCTTCGAGATCGAGCACGAAACCGGCGCGCTTCGTCTCCCCGCCGATCACGACATTCTGCGATCCCGTCTTGATGTGGGCGCCGCACGTCAGCTTCGATGTCAGCCGGGCGGCCGGCAGGCCGTTGATCTTGACGGTCGCCGAGCCCTCCTGCACCGCGATGGCGAACGGCCATGGCAGGTGGTTGATCGGGAGCCCGCTGCAGCCATCGGCAACATCGTCGGTCACGCGCACGGCAAAGCGCTTGTTGGTCTTGACGTTTGGGGACCCCGTCGCGATCTTGCCGGTCGTCGGCTCGGGCAGATTGAAGATCGTCGACAGCCCGGACATGATCTGTCCGCCGGCAAGTCCACCGCCGGCGACCGCCCCGGCGATGACTACCGCGGCCAGTCCGCCCGTCGCAGCGGTTGCCGCGACGACCGCGGCACCGGCAAGGACCCCCACGAGCGCGCCCGCAACCATCGCCGCGAGGCCGAAACCATGCGCGATTTCATCGTCAATCCGCGCTGCCGCGTGAGCAGTCGCCGTCATTCAGCGAGCAGGAAACTTGGGAGCCGTATCAAGGCGATCAAACACGATACTGCTCATCAATGTGTGCCACGGCCGTTCGAACAGCGGCTGATCGCGGGGCGTGCAGGTCAGGGTGAAGATCAAGACAAACAGGCCGCAATCGACGTAGATCTGCCTGAGCTGGAGCGTCATCGTCTCCTTCGACCAGGTGAACTCGAACCACGCCGCGTCGCGCTCCTGGACCTTGATCAGTTCGGATTTCAGTTCGACGAAATCCGGCAGGCTGTCGGCACAGATCTTCCGCTGTCTGTCATAATAAGCGACGAATGGATCGACCCCTTTGCCGTCGTCGCGGGTTACCACGAAGCTGGCGTCACCGCCCTCGGGTGCCGCCGGCAGCCTGAACGCCGTGATCGACTGGTCGCGCCAGTCGGCCGGGACATCGAATGTGGCGACGTCGATTCTGTACAAGCCCATGCCCGGTTATCGCTGCTTCGGCTGTCCCGTGCAATCGACAAGCCGGCAGCGGGCAGGCGTAAACCATCGTGGCGCAGCCCGTTGCTTGCATCCCCCGCGCGTGGCGGCGACAAGCGCCACGTGTACCGCTCCCCCTTCCTTACCCGCCTCGGCGACCGCGTCGCGCAACGCTTGACCAGCCAGGCCGAGACGATCGACGTCGTGCGGCGGCGGGTGGCGACGGGGATCGGGGCGGTGGTACTTGGGCTGGCGGCGCTGGGGTTCGCCAAGGGCGGCGATCTCGCGCGCGAGGGGTTCCAGCGGATCGTCGCGGTCGCGCCGTACGCGCCGCTGGCGATGACGCCGATCGTCTTCGCGGCAGTGGTCTGGCTCACCCGCCGCTACGCGCCGGCGGCGCGGGGGTCGGGCATCCCGCAGGTGATCGCGGCGGCGCGCGACCCCGACGCGCCCGCGACCGGGCCGCTCGTGTCGCTGCGGACGGCAGCGGCGAAGATCGGGCTGACGCTCGCGGTCCTGCTGGCCGGCGGCTCGGCGGGGCGCGAAGGGCCGACGGTCCAGCTGAGCGCGGCGGTGATGGTCGCGGTCCACCGCGTGCTGCGCGTGCCGATGAGTGCGGGGGTGTACATCGCCGGGGGCGCGGCGGGAGTCGCGGCGGCGTTCAACACCCCGCTCGCCGGGGTCGCCTTCGCGATTGAAGAACTCGCCGCCGCGTACGAGCAGCGCGTCGCGATCCTCGTCATGGGGGCGGTGATGATTGCGGGCATGACCAGCCTCGGCGTCGCCGGCGATTATGTCTATTTCGGGGTGATGAAGGAGACGCTGTCGCTGCGCGCGGTGGTGCTCATCGCGCCGCTCGCCGGCATCCTCGGCGGTGCCAGCGGCGGGCTGTTCTCGCGGATCGTTCTGGCCTTCGCCGATGCCGGGACGCCGCTGCTGCGCCGGGCAAAGGCGCGCCCGGTCGTGTTCGCGGCACTGTGCGGGCTCGTCGTCGCGCTGCTCGGACTGGTGTCGGGCGGGCTGACGTGGGGCACCGGTTACGACGCGACCAAAATGCTCGTCGAGGGCCACGGCCAGCCGTTGTGGTTCGGCGCGGCGAAGTTCGGCGCGGCGCTGGCGACGACGCTGAGCGGCGCCCCCGGCGGCGTGTTCGCGCCGTCGCTCGCCGTCGGCGCCGGAGTTGGCAACCTGCTCACCCCGCTGTTCCCCGGCGACCCGCCGGGCACGGTGATCCTGCTCGGCATG
>CAXTPH010000165.1:0-6012 GCA_964245955.1 uncultured Sphingomonadaceae bacterium
CCGCGCTTTGATCGGTGTCGATGCGTTCGGCGATCCCGCGCTGCTGGTCGGCGGCGACCTTCGCGTCATTTCGGCGAACGCGGCGGCGCGCGCCCTGTTCGGCGAGCGGATCGTCGCCGACGATCTGCGCCTCGTGCTGCGCCATCCGGCGGTCCTCGATGCCGTCCGCGCCGCCCCCCTCGCCGCCGCGCCGATCGAGCGCGAGGTGACCGGGCTTGGCAGCGACAACGGTGCGTATCGCGTCCGCGTCGCGCAGGCGGGCGCGGACGGTCCGGGGGTGCGCCTGTTCCTGACGTTCGCCGACATTACCCAGGCGCGGTTGACCGAGCGGATGCGCGTCGATTTCATCGCCAACGCCAGCCACGAACTGCGCACGCCGCTGGCGACGCTCGCCGGCTTCATCGAGACGCTGCAGGGCCCGGCGGCCGAGGACGAGCCCGCGCGCCGCCGCTTCCTCGAGATCATGGGGCGCGAGGCGGCGCGGATGTCGCGGCTGATCGACGACCTGCTCTCGCTCAGCCGGATCGAGCTCGACAAGCATCTGCGGCCGCAGACCTCGCTCGACGTTGCGCCGCTGATCGCCGATGTCGGTCGGACCCTGGCAATGCGGCTCGATGCCGACCAGCGGCGGCTGTCGATCACCGTTGCCGATGGCCTGCAGCCGGCCATTGCCGACCGCGACCAGATTCTTCAGGTTCTGCATAATCTCGTGTCGAACGCGCTCAAATACGGACGGACCGGCACCGTCATTACGGTCGACGCCGACCGCGTCGACGCCGGCGGCGGGCGCGACGCGATGATCCGGGTCACCGTCGGCGACCAGGGGGAGGGGATCGCGCCCGAGCATCTGCCGCGATTGACCGAGCGCTTTTACCGGATCGACACCAGCCGCTCGCGGTCGATGGGGGGAACCGGGCTGGGGCTGGCGATCGTCAAGCACATCATCGAGCGGCATCGCGGGACCTTCGAGATCGTCAGCCGCCCCGGCGAGGGCAGCCAGGTCTCCTTCACGCTGCCGCTCGCGTCGGTCGAGACCACCGTCACCAAAGTGTAATCTAACGGTCACACAAGCCACATCGTTGCCAGCTAGTTACGACCGGTCGGGGCAGGACGGGCGGTCGCAGGGGCCGACCTCGTGACATGCGCCGCGGGCGCGTCGCCCGGCCTTGAGGAGATACGGTCTTGACGATGAAAATCATGCTCGCCGCCGGGGTTGCCGTCGTGGCGCTCGCCGCTTCTGGCGCTGAAGCGCGCACCCAGATCCGCGAAGTCGGCTCGACGACGGTGTTCCCGTTCGCGAAGGCCGTGTCGGAGCAGTTCGTTCGCAACAATCCCAAGTTCCAGCCGCCGGTCATCGAAGGCACGGGGACGGGTGCGGGCATGAAGCTGTTCTGCGCCGGCGTAGGCGCGCAGTTCCCCGACATCGAGAATGCCTCGCGTCGGATCAAGGCGAGCGAAATCAAGGGCTGCGCCGCGAACGGCGTCAGTGCGATCACCGAGATTCAGGTCGGCATCGACGGCATCTCGTTCGCGACGTCGAAGAAGTCGTCGGACTTCGCGTTGACGACGACCGACATCTACAAGGCGATCGCCGCGACTCCGTTCGGCAAGCCGAACACGTACAAGACGTGGGACCAGGTCAACCCCAAGCTGCCCAAGGTCGCGATCCTGGTGTACGGCCCGTCGTCGATTTCGGGCACCCGCGACGCGCTCGGCGAGCTGATCATGACCGCCGGCTGCAAGACCAACGCCACGACCGCGGCGATGGAAAAGACCGATGGCGACAAGTTCAAGCTGATCTGCACCAAGGTCCGCGAAGACGGTCCGTACGTCGAGACCGGCGACAACCCCAACCTGATCGTCCAGAAGCTCGAGGCCAACCCGAACACGCTCGGCATCTTCGGTTTCAGCTACGTCGAGGAGAACGGTGACCGGTTGAAGTCGTCGACGATCAACGGCGTCACGCCGACCTTCGATTCGATCTCGAGCTTTAAGTACGCCGGGTCGCGGCCGCTGTACGTCTACGTCAAGAACCAGCATGTCCGTGCGGTCCCCGGCCTGAAGGAATATCTCGCCGAGTTCACCAAGGAAAGCACGTGGGGCAAGGGTGGCTACCTCAGCCGGATCGGTCTGATCCCGGCCCCCGATGCCACGCGCGCGAAAATGGCCGCCGCTGCCGCGGCGCTGACGCCGCTCGACGCCACGACCGTCAAGTAAGCCGGATGGCGGCGGGCCGGGGGCTCGCCGCCATCGCTGCATGAGCCGAGGGGAGACGCCTGCATGTCGCTGTCGCTGATCGCGCTGCTCTTCATCGTCCTTGGCGCGGTCGCGTTCTTCGTGGCACGGGCGCGTGCAAACGTGTTCGACGCGGGTTCGCTGGCGACGCGCAGCGCCGGCGACCGGCCGCATTCGCGGCCGGTTTACCATGGCTGGTTCGTCGCGCTCGCGGCGGTCATTCCGGCGCTGCTGCTGCTGACGGCATGGAGCTTCATTCAGCCCAAGCTGCTCGACGCGACGATCATCGCGTCGCTGCCCGCCGCCGATCAGCCAAAGTCGCAAATCGACAAGGATGCGTTGATCGGCGAAGTCAAAGGCCTCGCTTCGGGCGATCTTGCCGACGCGTTCAATCCCGCGAGCAAGGCGGCGGTCGCGCCGTATCAGGCCAATCAGGACCGGCTACAGACCGAGGCACTGATTGCGTGCGTGCTCCTGTCGATCGGCGGCGCAGCATGGGCCTATACCCGGCTGGCACCGCAGTTCCGTGCGCGCAACCGGGTCGAGCGCATCGTCATGGGCATCCTGATCATCGCCTCGTTGATCGCGGTGCTGACGACCTTCGGCATCGTGTTTTCGCTGCTGTTCGAATCGCTGCGCTTCTTCAACATGGTGTCGCCGTTCGAATTCCTCTTTGGCATGCAATGGTCGCCGCAGACGGCGATCCGCGCCGACCAGGCCGGGAGTTCGGGAGCGTTCGGTGCGGTACCGCTGTTCTGGGGGACGATATTCATCGGCGCGATCATCGCCATGCTGGTCGCGATCCCGCTCGGGCTGATGTCGGCGATCTGGCTGACGCAATATGCGCCGCCGAAGCTGCGCAGCATCCTCAAGCCCGTCCTCGAGGTGCTCGCCGGTGTGCCGACCGTCGTCTACGGCTTCTTCGCCGCGCTGACCGTCGCGCCGGCGCTACGTGACTTCGCTTTCGCCGTCGGCATTCCCGGGGCGAGTTCGGAAAGCGCGCTCGCCGCCGGGCTGGTGATGGGGGTGATGATCATCCCGTTCGTCTCGTCGATGGCCGACGATTCGATGGCGGCGGTGCCGCAGGCGATGCGCGACGGCAGCCTCGCGATGGGGGCGACCTCGTCCGAGACGATCCAGAAAGTGCTCGTACCGGCGGCGCTGCCCGGCATCGTCGGCGGCGTCCTGCTCGCCGTCAGCCGCGCGATCGGCGAGACGATGATCGTCGTCATGGCGGCGGGCCTCGCGGCGAACATGACCGCGAACCCGTTCGCCAGCGTGACGACGGTGACGACGCAAATCGTGACGCTTCTGACCGGCGACCAGGAATTCGACTCGTCGAAGACGCTGTCGGCCTTTGCCCTCGGGCTGGTGCTGTTCGTCGTGACGTTGATCCTCAACATCATCGCGCTGCGCGTGGTGAAGAAATACCGCGAGGCGTACGAATAAGATGGCGTCGATCGCTTCCCCCATGGCCGCCGCCCCGCGCGGGCTTGCCGCCAAGGCCCCTACCGACTGGTCGAACCCGGCGATGAAGCGCCGGATCCGCCGCCGCTATTCGGCGGAGACGCGGTTCCGCGCGCTGGGCTTCATCGCCGTCGCCGCGTCGGTGCTGTTCCTCGCCTTCCTGCTCGTCAACATGGCGATCAACGGTATCCCGGGGTTCCTGCGGACCGAGATCAAGCTCCAGATCCCGGTCAGCGCGGCCAAGCTCAACCTGACGCCGGCGCAGCTGGCCGGTCCCGGCAAGGAGGCCGCGCTGTCGGCCGCCGATTTTTCGGGCGTCGTCACCGCCGCTGCCGTCAGTCGCTTCGGCGACAAGGGCGCCGAATTTGTTTCCGACACCGGCTGGACCAGCCTGCGCGAAGCGGTCGTCGCCGACCCGTCGATCATCGGCAAGACGGTGACCCTGTGGGTGCCGGCGGCGGGCAACCTCGACCTTGTCGCCAAGGGCAAGGCGCCGTCGGCGGACGTTGGGCCGTTCAAGGAGGCCTATGCCCGGCTGCAGGCCGATGGCGCGACCCGGACCAATTTCAACAACAACTTCCTGACCGCCGCAGACTCGTCCGATCCGGTGTCGGTCGGCATCTGGGGAGCGTTCAAGGGGTCGCTGCTGACGATGTTCGTCACGCTCGTCCTCAGCTTCCCGGTTGGCGTGCTGTCGGCGCTCTACCTTGAGGAATATGCCCCGCGGAACCGCTGGACCGACCTGATCGAGGTCAGCATCAACAATCTCGCGGCGGTGCCGTCGATCATCTTCGGCCTGCTCGGCCTCGCGGTCTTCCTCGGCACATTCAACATGCCGCGCTCGGCGCCGATCGTCGGCGGGCTGACGCTGGCGTTGATGACGATGCCGGTGATCGTCATTGCCGGGCGCAACGCGATCAAGGCGGTCGCGCCGTCGATCCGCGACGCCGCACTCGGCATCGGCGCATCGCCGGTGCAGGTCGTGTTCCAGCACGTCCTGCCGCTCGCGTTGCCCGGCATCCTGACCGGTACGATTATCGGCATGGCGCGCGCGCTCGGCGAGACCGCGCCACTGCTGCTGATCGGCATGCGCGCCTTCGTCGGGGCGCCGCCGGCGGGGCTGACCCAGCCGGCGACGGTGCTGCCGATGCAGGTCTATCTCTGGTCGAACGAGGTCAACCGCAGCTTCGTCGAGAAGACCAGCGCGGCGATCATCGTCCTGCTGCTGTTCCTCCTGATGATGAATGGCATCGCCATCTATCTCCGCAACAAATTCGAGAGGCGCTGGTAGCCATGGATGCCCAGACTGTGACCCCGGCGGCGTCGAACGTCGGTCCGGTGACGACCAAGATGACCGCGCGCGACGTCAGCGTGTTCTACGGTGCCAAGCAGGCGCTCAAGAACGTCTCGATCGACGTCAGCCAGGAGAATGTCACCGCGTTCATCGGCCCGTCGGGGTGCGGCAAGTCGACCTTTCTCCGCTGCCTCAACCGGATGAACGACACCGTCGCCAGCGCGCGGGTCGAGGGCGAGATCAAGCTCGACGGGACCGACATCTACAAGGGCGACATGGACGTCGTGCAGCTCCGCGCGCGCGTCGGCATGGTCTTCCAGAAGCCGAACCCGTTCCCCAAGTCGATCTACGACAATGTCGCCTATGGCCCATCGATCCATGGCCTCGCGCGCAACAAGGCCGAGATGGACGAGATCGTCGAGGGCTCGTTGCGCCGCGCCGGCCTGTGGGACGAGGCGAAGGACCGGCTTAACGAAAGCGGCACCGCGATGTCGGGCGGTCAGCAGCAGCGGCTGTGCATCGCCCGCGCGATCGCGGTCGATCCGGAAGTCATCCTGATGGACGAGCCGTGCTCGGCGCTCGATCCGATCGCCACCGCGAAGATCGAGGAGCTGATCGACGAGCTGCGTGGGCGCTATGCGATCGTCATCGTTACGCACAACATGCAGCAGGCGGCGCGGGTCAGCCAGAAGACCGCGTTCTTCCACCTCGGCACGATGGTCGAATACGGCGACACCAAGACGATCTTCACCAATCCGTCCGAACCGCGCACCAAGGACTATATCACCGGCCGCTACGGCTGACCGGACAGGGGACGACAATGGCCGACCAGAACGCGCATACCGTCAAGTCGTTCGACGACGAAATCCACCAGCTGCGCTCGATCGTGTCGCAGATGGGCGGGCTGTGCGAGGCGCAGATAACCGCCGCGGTCGAGGCGCTGATGCGCCGCGACCCCGAGGCGGCGCTCGGCGTCGTCGAAACCGACAAGCGGATCGACGCACTCGAGGCCGAGG
>CAXTPH010000166.1:0-5988 GCA_964245955.1 uncultured Sphingomonadaceae bacterium
AATCATCGACGGACCGGCTGCGCGTGGCGGACCTCGTTCGTCCACGTCTCCGATATGCTCGGGACGGTAACGGACTGTTTTGTTGCTAATAAGTGACAGCCGCGCGTCTTTAGCGTGACGGCGGCATTTCGCGTGTTGCGCCGCGTCGATGGGCGCGGGACAGACGGCGTCACGACCTGATGTGCGCGCTGACGAACAGCGGACGTCCGGACGACAACACAGGCTGAGCGATTGCCGCCACCGGCGACTGCGCCAGCCAAGGGGGGCTTCATGACCGTATCGACCAACGCCGTTAAATTGATCAGCGTGCTTCTCGCCTCAGCAGCGATGATGCCGCTACCGGCCACTGCGCAGGCGATTGTCGCCGGGCCGGCGACCGCGACCGCGCCGGCGGTTGGCAGCGACGACATCGTCGTCCTCGGCACACGCCGGACCGACCGCACGGTGACCGATTCCGCGTCCCCGGTCGACATCATCAGCGCCGCCGAGCTGCAGACGCAGCCGTCGGCGAACGTCATCGACGTGCTGAAGGATATCGTCCCGTCGTTCTTCGTCGGCCAGAACACGATCTCGGACGCGTCGACCTTCGTCCGGGCGCCGTCGCTGCGCGGCCTTCCCGCCGATGAGGTGCTTGTCCAGCTCGACGGCAAGCGGTTCAACCGCTCGGCACTGGTCCAGGTTTATACCGGCGGCGACACCGGCCTGTCGTTCGGCAGCCAGGGCTCCGACCTGTCGTCGATCCCGTCGATCGCGATCAAGAGCCTGCAGATCCTCCGCGAGGGCGCAACTGCGCAATACGGCTCCGACGCGATCGCCGGCGTGCTCAATTTCGGACTGCGCGATAACAAGACCGGCTTCGAGGCGATCGCTCGCTACGGCCAGTTCTATGATCACGGCGACGGCCAGTCGAAGGACATCCAGGCCAATCTCGGCCTGTCGCTCGGCGAGCGCGGCTTCGTTAATCTGAGCGGCGAGTATAGCGACGACAAGCAGACCAGCCGCGGCGCCACCCGTCCGCTGGCGCTGGTCTTCGCCCAGCAGAACCTGGCGCTCGCGTCGAAGCTGCCCAACTATCCCGGCCCGGTGCAGATCTGGGGATCGTCGCCGACCCACGGCTGGAAGACGATCGTCAATGCCGGCTATGACGTCACCGACAACAGCCAGCTCTATTTCTTTGGCAACGCCGCGCAGTCGCGCGCCAACGAGAGCTTCAATTATCGCTCGCCGATCAGCGGCTCGGCCGTTGACAGCACCGGCGTGTCGCATGCGCTCGGCGCGAACGGCTCTTTCAACCCGATTTACCTGACTCCATGCCCGGCGGGCAACGCCACCTGCCCGGCGGGCGGCTTTGTCTCGAACGGTCAGACCTTCAACTTCACGTCGATCTATCCGGCCGGCTTCACGCCGCGCTTCGTCGGGAAGAACACCGAACTGTACGGCGCGGTCGGCTATAAGGGCCATACCGACGGCGGCTTCACCTATGACCTGTCGGTCAACACCAGCCGCAACTCGCTCGACCTGTCGATGTACAGCTCGCTCAGCCCGACCTACGGGCCGCAGTCGCAGACGTCGTTCAACTTCGGATCGCTGATCCAGAAGGAAACCGACGTCAACCTCGACCTGACCAAGCCGTTCGAAATCGGGCTCGCCAGCCCGCTGACGGTCGCGGTCGGCGGGGAGTACCGGCATGAGGACTATACCGCCACCGTCGGCGACGCGCAGTCGTACGGGGCCGGGCCGTATACCGCGGCGGTACCGCTATATTTCAACAACGGCGGCGGCGTTTACACGCGCGCCGGTAGCAGCAGCGGCCAGTCACCGGGCGCGAGCGGCTATGGTGGCACCAGTCCGGCCGCTGCAGGCACCTTCAATCAGAACAGCTATGGCATCTACGGCGACCTCGAGGCTGATCTCGTCAAGAACCTGAGTGTCGGCGTCGCGGGCAGGTACGAGCATTACAACGCGTTCGGCGGCGCCTTCGTCTACAAGGCCAATGCCCTGTACAAATTCTCGGACGATTTCTCGGTGCGCGGTACGGTTGGGTCGGGCTTCCACGCGCCGTCGCCCGGCCAGTCGAACGACCAGATCCTGACGACGAACTTCGTCGGCGGTAACCAGGTCCAGACCGGCACGTATTCGAACTCGAGCACGATCGCCAAATATTATGGCGCGCAGCCGCTCGGTCCGGAAAAGTCGTTCAACTACGGCGTCGGCTTCGTCGCGAAGCCGCTTCGTGCTCTGACCGTGACGGTCGATGGCTATAGCATCTACGTTAAGAACCGCATCGGCGTGACCCAAAACTTCACGGTGACACCGGCCGACATCATCGCGCAGCCAGCGCTGCTGTCGGTCGGCGCAGGCGGCGCGGTCAACTACTTCACCAACGGCTTCAACACCGTGACTCAGGGTGTCGACGTCGTCGCGACGTACCGCACCGCGCTCGTCGAACCCGGCGATTTCAACCTGACGCTCGCGTACAACTTCAACCGCAGCCGCCTGACACGCGCCAATCCGGGCATCCTCAGCAACGAGCAGATCGTCGATATCGCCCATCTTGCACCGGCGCACCGCATCGTCATGACGGGCAACTGGACGCACGGCCGCTTCAGCCTGCTCGGCCGCGTCAATTACTACAGCAGCTGGGTCGATGCGGTCGATTACCCGATCTATAATGCGAAGGGGTATCCGGTCGGCCAGGTGTTCAGCGACCGGGCGACGGTCGACCTCGATGCCGGCTATGACGTGACCAAGTTCCTGACGCTGTCGGTCGGCGGGATCAACGTCCTCAACACGAAGCCGGATCGCATCGCCGCGTCGCCGAACAATCCGATCTACCCCGTCACCGGCAGCACGTCGGACGGGCAGATCTATCCGCGCAGCGGCGGTCCGTTCGGCATCAACGGCGGATTCTGGTACGTCCGCGCCAAGATCAAGATCTGATCGGACGGCGGCGGGGACGTCCCCCGCCGCCGCTAACGGGTGCGCGGCTTTCCAAGTTGCGGCCGCTTTGCCACAGTCGAGCCATGCGCCCCCTCCTCCCCGTTCTCTGCCTCGCTCTCTTGCCGACGCCCGCCATGGCGGCGAGCGCCGAGCCTGTCGCGGGATCAGGCGGCATGGTGGTCAGTGCGCACGCGCTCGCGACCAATATCGGCGTCGAGGTCCTGCGGGCAGGCGGGAACGCCGTCGATGCGGCGATCGCGGTCGGGTACGCCTTGGCCGTCGTCTATCCGCAGGCCGGCAATATCGGCGGCGGCGGGTTCATGACGCTACACCTCGCCGACGGACGCTCGACCTTTCTCGATTTTCGCGAAAAAGCGCCACTCGCCGCGACCCCGACGATGTTCCAGGATCAGGCCGGGGCGGCGGTGCCGCAGCGGTCGACCGACAGCTGGCTGGCCGTCGGCGTGCCCGGCACGGTACTTGGCCTCGAAACGGCACGCGTGCGCTACGGGACGATGCCGCGCGCCCGGCTGATGGCCCCGGCGATCCGCCTGGCACGTGAAGGGTTCGTGCTCGGACAGGGCGACGCCGGCGTGATGGCGCTCGAAGGGGCGAAGCTCGCGCGTGATCCCGCCGCGGCGCAGGTCTTCCTGCCGCAAGGCAAGTCGCTGACGAAAGGCGATCGGCTCGTCCAGACCAATCTTGCCAAGACGCTGGCGACGATCGCCAGGGCCGGGCCCGACGCGTTCTACAAGGGACCGATCGGCGCTGAATTTGCCGCTGCCGTACGGAGCGGCGGCGGCATCCTGACCGCCGACGATTTCGCGCGGTATCGCGTGCGCGAGTTGCGGCCGATCGAGTGCGATTATCGCGGGTACCACGTCGTATCCGCGCCGCCGCCGAGTTCGGGGGGCATCTCGATCTGCGAGACGCTCAACATCCTGTCAGGCTATGATCTTGCGGCGATGGGCTTCCACTCGGCTGCCGAGGTTCATGTCCTCGTCGAGGCGCTGCGGCGCGCTTTCGTCGATCGCAACAACAAGCTGGGTGACCCCGATTTCGTGGCCAACCCGATCGCCGATCTGCTCGACCTGGCCTATGCCGCGCGATTGCGGTCGGGGATCGCGCCCGCGCGGGCGACGCCGTCGTCGACGCTCGGACCGCCGCAGCCCGCGCACGAGGGCAAGAGCACGACGCAATACGATGTGGTCGATGCGAAGGGCAACGCGGTGTCCGTCACCTATACGCTCAACGACTGGTTCGGCGCGCACCGCGTGGCGGGGCGCACCGGGATCGTCGTAAACGACGAGATGGACGACTTCACGTCGAAGCCGGGATCCCCCAACATGTTCGGCTTGGTGCAGGGCGCGGCGAACGCGGTCGCGCCCGGCAAGACGCCGCTCAGCTCGATGAGCCCGACGATCCTGCTCAAGGACGGCAAGGTCGCCGCCGTCATCGGCAGCCCCGGCGGATCGCGCATCATCACCATCACGCTCGAGGCGATCATCAATCTGATCGATCACGGCATGAACGTGCAGGAAGCGATCGACGCGCCGCGCATTCACGAACAATGGCTGCCCGACACCGTCGCCCTCGAGCCGTTCGCGCTTTCTCCCGACACCCGCCGCATCCTCGAACGCAGTGGCTATATATTTTCCGACGAAGAGCATTGGGGGATCGCCGAGGGGATCGTCGTCGGTGCCCCGCGACTACGGTTACCGGCAAGCAAGGACGCGGCCTTCCTCGCGCTCGAAGCGCCGCCGCTGGCGGGGGCCACCCTATTCGGCGCGCACGATGTCCGCGGCGGTGCCGGCTCGGCAAAGCCGGTGCAATGAGGCGGTCGTATCGGCGACGGCGCAGCGGCACCGTATTGACGATGGTAGCGGCATCGTGGCAAGCGACAAGCACGGTCGAGTGATGGACGTCGAGCGGCGATGCTCAAGTCGTCGATCCATCGCCAAACCGTTGATATGCGGGCGTAGCTCAATGGCAGAGCAGAAGCTTCCCAAGCTTACGACGAGGGTTCGATTCCCTTCGCCCGCTCCATCGGCATCCGTTCAGGAACACGCAAGCCGGATAAGCGTAGGTCGGTCATGGCGTCACGTCGCATGTGGCGCTTCGGGCCGTTGCCGCCCGGAGAGATGCGTGTATGTTGCCGCCGTTGTTGAGGAAGTCCATCGTGGGAGAGACAATGTCAAAGCTTGCTCAAGTCGCCGTCGTGGCCGCCGCGATGGTCGCGACGTCCGCCGTTGCCGTGCCGCCGCCGCTGCCCCCTGGCACTCCGGCCTATGCATCGCTCAAGGGTGACCCGGTCGCTGGCAAGGCGGTCTTCACTGCGTGCAAGACCTGCCACGTCGTTACCCCCGGCCAGAACCGCATCGGCCCGTCGCTGTACGGCGTCGTCGGGCGGACGTCGGGTTCGGTTCCGGGCTTCAGCTATTCGGCGGCCAACAAGAACAGCCACATCGTCTGGACCGAGCCGGTGCTGTACGAATATCTGCTCGCGCCTCAGAAGTACGTTCCCGGCACCAAGATGACCTACCCCGGTCTCAAGGAAGCGCAGAAGCGCGCTGACGTCATCGCCTACCTGAAGTCGAAGCCGACTTCGTAAACGATCCCGCCGGCGCGGGTTACAACCCGCGCCGGCGCAAATCGGCGAGATGGACCGGGAGCGACGCTGCAAGCGCCAGCGCGACCCACGGCCACCCTGCCCCGGTGAGTGCTGCCCGGACGCCGAGCAAAATGATCGCGCCCGGCAGAAGCGCCAGGATGATCGTCGCCGCCGCCGAACGCCGCCGCGCGATCAAGAATATCGCCTCAACCAGCATCACCGCCAGCACGACGTCGACGGCGTGACCGCTGGCGAACAAGTCTGCCATCAGAATGGCGGATTGAGCCGGACGACTGCGAGGTTCAGCAGGCTCGCGAAGCTGACCCAGCCGAGATACGGCAGCAAGAGGAATTTGGCGGTTAGCGACCGTCGCGCGGCAACAACCACCAGCAGCATGATTGACAGCCAGAAGAGGACGACCTCGACGAACGCCCAGT
>CAXTPH010000167.1:0-5958 GCA_964245955.1 uncultured Sphingomonadaceae bacterium
GCTGCTTCTCGATCTCTTCGGTCGCCGCCGCCTTCGCCGGTTCGAACAGATAGGCGAAGACGAGGCCGAACCCGAGCGTGACGCCGGTCAACCGCCCATTGCCGCGCATCGACCGCCGCAGCGCGCGCATCGCCCACGGCAGAAGCGCCAACAGCCCGAGGAAGATCGCGCCCGCCACCAGCCATACCATCGTTCGCTCCCCCGACCCTCTCACCGGAGGTGGGAATGGCGGCGCGGCGGCGCAATCAGTCGCCGAACGCCGCCAGCAGGAAGGCGAACTCCTCCGCCGTCTCGCGCAGCGATTCGAAGCGTCCCGACTTGCCGCCATGGCCCGCGCCCATATTGGTCTTGAGCAGCAGCGGGTTGGCGTCGGTCTTGGTGTGCCGCAGCTTCGCCGCCCACTTCGCCGGCTCCCAGTAGGTCACGCGTGGATCGTTGAGCCCGGCGGTGATCAGGATCGGCGGATAGTCCTGCGCGGTCACGTTGTCGTACGGCGAATAGGCGGCGATCGCGCGGTACACGTGCGGGTCCTCGCCCGGGTTGCCCCATTCGGGCCACTCGATCGGCGTCAGCGGCAGCGAGCCGTCGAGCATCGTGCCGAGCACGTCGACGAACGGCACGTCGGCGACGACCGCGCGCCACAGCCCGGGATCGGTGTTGGCGACGACCCCCATCAGCGTGCCCCCCGCCGACCCGCCCGAGATCGAGATGTTGCCGGCAGTCGCGAAGCCGGCGGCGATCAGCGCGTGCGCGCAAGCGACGAAGTCGGTGAAGGTGTTGGTCCGCGCCGTCAGCTTGCCGTCGAGATACCAGCGATACCCCATGTCGTCGCCGCCGCGGACATGCGCGATGGCATAAGCGAAGCCGCGGTCGAGCAGGCTGAGCCGCGACGCCGAGAACGACGGGGGGATCGCCAGCCCGTACGCGCCATAGCCGTAGAGGTGCAGCCGGCCCGACCCGTCGCGCGGGAAGTCGGCGCGATAGACCACCGACACCGGCACGAGCGTCCCGTCGGCGGCGGGCGCCATCAGCCGCTCGGTCCGGTACGCGCCCGCGTCGTAGCCCGACGGCACCTCCTGCACCTTGCGGACGATCAGGCGGTCGGCGGCGACGTCGTAGTCGTACACCGTCGAGGGCGTCACCATCGAGCTGTAGCCGAGCCGGAGCAGCGGCGCGTCGGCCTCGGGGTTCGCGCCGATGCCGACGGTGTAGCTCGCCTCGGGGAAGGCGATCGCGGACTCGCGCCCGTCATCATAACGCAGCCGCACCCCGTCGAGGCCGTCGACCCGCTCCGAGATCGCGAGATACGCGGCGAAGGCGGTGATCCCGCGCAGATAGACGCGGTCGTCGCCGGCGATCAGGTCGGTCCACTCCCCCGGCGCGGCGAGCGTCGCCGTGGCGATGCGGAAGTTGACGTGGGTGTCGTTGGTCCGGACGAAGACCTGCGCGCCCCGAACGTCGAGGTCGTATTCGCGGCCGGTCTGCCGCGGGCTGACGAGGACCGGTGTCGCGGCAGGATCGGCGGTCGGGATCAGCCGGACCTCGCTCGTGACGTGATCGGCAGCGGTGACGAGGAAGTGCGAACGGTCGGTCGAGCGGTCGAGCCCGACGAAGAAACTCGCGTCGGCCTCCTCGTATAGCACCATGTCATCGGCGTCACCGAGGCGATGGAGCCGGACGCGATACGGTCGCCACGCGTCGTTGACCTCGGTCCACGCCAGCGACCGCGAATCCGCCGCCCACACCGCGATCCCGATCGCCGTCGTCGCGACGAGCGTGTCGGCCCCCGCGGCGAGATCGCGGACGTACAACTTGAACCGCTCCGAGCCGTCGTCGTCGGCGGTCCAAGCGGCGAGCGCGCCGTCGGGTGACACGCTGATCCCGGCGAGGCGGAAATAGTCCTTCCCCGCCGCCTCGACGGGTTCGGACAGGATCACCGCCGCATCGCCCCCGCCCGCCGGCCGCCGCAGCCAGATGCGATACTGCCCGCCCGCATCGAACCGCCACCAATAGTCGAACGCGCCGTCGCGCACCGGCACGCCGGCGTCGTCGTCCTTCACCCGGCCCTTCAACTCGGCGAACAGCGTCTCGATCGTCGCCGCGTGCGGTGCCATCCACGCGTCGAACCACGCGTTCTCGGCGGCGAGATAGGCGAGGACGTCGGCATTCTCGACTTTGGGATAGCCGGGGTCGCGCAGCCAGTCGTAGGGGTCGTCGCGGACGATCCCGTGGGTGGTGACGCTGTGGGGGATGCGCGCGGCGACGGGGGGCTGGGTCATCTCCGGCGTTTAGCGCGCGCGGACGGCGATTGCCACGCGGACCGCGCTGCCGTTACGCTTCGCCGCGATGGATATCGCCGCCCTGCTCGCCCCGCTCGACCCCGGACGTTTCGCCCGCGAGGTGTTCGGGCGGCAGCCGGTGCATATCGCCGGCGGCGGCGACAAGGCGCTCCTCGACTGGCCGGGGCTGTCGGCGCTGCTCGCGGTCGCGTCGCACTGGACACCCGACCGGCTGACGCTGATCCTCAACCATCGCCCGATCCTGGCCGACTTCTACGTCGATGCCGCCTCCGGCACCGCCGCCCCGGCGATGGTCGAGCAGTTTCTCAGCATGGGCGCGAGCCTGGTCGCGAACGACGTCGAGCGGATCGCGCCCGGGCTGCGCGCGGTGACCGACGCGCTCGGCGACGCGTTCGCCGCGCTGGTCAACGCCAACGTCTATGCCTCGTTCGCCGGGATCCAGGGGTTCGCGACGCACTACGACCTACACGAGGTCTTTGCCGTCCAGTGCGAGGGCACCAAGGTCTGGCGGATCTACGCCAACCGCGCCGACAACCCGATCGCCCCCATCGCCAGCGGCGGGGCGGACGCGCAGGCGGCGATCGACGCCGCGCGCGGTCCGCTGGCGATGACGGTGACGATGCGCCAAGGCGATGTGCTGTACCTGCCACGCGGGGTGTTCCACGACGCGCTCGCCGAGGACGGGCCGTCGCTCCACGTCACCTTCGCGGTCGCGCCGGTCGCCGGGGCAGGCGTGCTGCGCCTGCTCGAGGCGGCGGCGATGCGCGACCCGGCGATCCGCGCCTATCTGCCTGACGGCCGCGGCGATCCGGCCGCGCTCACCGCGCATCTCGGTGACCTTGCGACACGCCTCGCCGCGATCGTCGCCAGCGACGGCTTCCGCGACGAGGTGATCGACGCCCAGCGGGCGCGGCCGGTGCGGGGGCATAAGGTCCGCCTGCCCGATCCGCCGCCGCTCGACTCGTTCGCGCGGACCGCGCGTGCCGCGTCGGTCGAGCGGACGGCGGCGGGCGCGGTCCTCGTCACGCCGGGCCGGCGCGCGCCGCTCGGCCTCGCCTTTGCCGTCGCCGAATACGCGCTGTCGCGTCCGGCTTTCTCGACGCAGGAACTCGGCGCGCGCTTTCCCCACGTCCCGGCGGCGGAGCGGGCGGCGCTGGTCGAACGGCTCGTCGCCGAACATCTCGTCGAGCGCTATACGCCGCGGGTCTGACGCCGGCCGCGGCACTTTCCCGATCGGACCGATCGGGCTTATGCTGGCATGGTCCATCGAAAGCCGTGCCCCATGTCGACCCACGCCGCCCGCCTCGCCAGCCTTCGCGACCAGCTCGCCGCCGACCGCCTGACCGGCTTCGTCGTGCCGCTTACCGACGAGCATATGAGCGAATATGTCGGGGCCTATGCGCAGCGGCTGGCGTGGCTGACCGGCTTCGGCGGGTCGGCGGGGTCGGCGGTGGTGCTCGCCGACAAGGCGGCGATGTTCACCGACGGGCGCTATACGCTCCAGGTCCGCGCGCAGGTCGACGGCGGCCTGTACGACTATGTCGCGGTGCCGGCGACGAGCGCGACCGACTGGCTGGCGGCGAACGCGCGGCCCGGCGACCGCATCGGCTACGACGCGTGGCTCCACACGCGCGGGTGGGTCGAGGCGACCGCCAAGGCGCTCGGTGAGCACGGCGCGACGCTCGTCGCGGTGCCGGCCAACCCGATCGACGCGGTCTGGACCGACCGCCCGGCGCCGTCAGCGGCGCGGCTCGAGGTCCATGCCGACGAGCTCGCCGGCGAGCCGTCGGGGTCGAAGCGCGCGCGCATCGCCGCCTGGCTCGCTACGCAGCATGCCGACGCGGTCGTCGTCTCGGCGCTAGATTCGATCGCCTGGGCGTTCAACGTCCGCGGCAAGGACGTCGAGCATACCCCGGTGCCGCTCGCCTTCGCGCTGATCCACGCCGACGCCTCGGCCGACCTGTTCGTCGACGCCGCCAAGCTGAGCCGCGAGGTCCGCGACCATCTCGGCGACGGCGTCCGCATCCACGACCGCGCGGTCTTCCCGCACGCGCTCGAAGGCCTCGGCGGGCGCACCGTCGTCGCCGACCCGACGTCGGCGGTCGCGGCGATCTTCGCGCATCTCGACGCCGGCGCGGCGACGATCGTCGAGGCACGCGACCCGTGCGTCGTCCCCAAGGCGGTCAAGAACGCGACCGAGATCGCCGGCAGCAAGGCCGCGCACCTGCGCGACGGCGCGGCGCTGACGCGCTTTCTGCACTGGTTCGCCGGCGAGGCGCCGAAGGGCGGGCTCGACGAGATGAGCGCGGCGGCGAAGCTCCGCCAGTTCCGCGACGCGACCAACCAGCTCGAGGACCTGAGCTTCGACACGATCTCGGGCAGCGGCCCGAACGGCGCGATCGTCCACTACCGCGTCTCGCCCGAGACCAACCGCGCGATCGAGCTCGACTCGCTGTACCTCGTCGACTCGGGCGGCCAGTATCGCGACGGCACGACCGACGTCACACGCACCCTCGCCGTCGGCACGCCGTCAGCCGAGATGCGTGACCGCTTCACCCGCGTCCTCAAGGGGCATATCGCGCTGGCGAGCGCGGTCTTCCCGCACGGCACCCGCGGTAACCAGCTCGACGCGCTGGCGCGCCAGTTCCTCTGGGCGGTCGGCCTCGACTATGCCCACGGCACCGGCCACGGCGTCGGCAGCTATCTCGCCGTCCACGAAGGGCCGGCGCGGATCGCGACCGCGGCGGGCGGCTACGGCGCGATGGGCGACGAGCCGCTGCGCGCGGGCATGATCATGTCGAACGAGCCCGGCTACTACAAAACCGACGCCTATGGCATCCGCGTCGAGAACCTCGTCCTCGTCGAGGAGCGCGCGATCAACGGCGCCGAAAAGCCGATGCTCGGCTTCACGACGCTGACCCTCGCACCGATCGACCGCGCGCTGATCGACGTCGCGCTGCTGTCGCCCGCCGAGCGCGACTGGGTCGACGCGTACCACGCCCGCGTTGCCGCAGCGGTCGGCCCACTGCTCGACGACACCGCGCGGATATGGTTGGATGCGGCAACCCGACCGCTGGAGACGCTGTGATGAAGAAACTGTCCGCCCTGCTGCTCGCCGCCGGTGCCGGGGTCGCGATCGCCGCCGGATCACTGACCGGCGCGTTCGCCGCGACTCCCGAAGCGCCCGCCGGGGTGCGCTCGGCCTACGACATCAACATGACGACGATCGACGGCAAGCCGATGCCGTTCAGCCAGTACAAGGGGAAGGTGCTGCTCGTCGTCAACACCGCGAGCTTCTGCGGCTTCACCCCACAGTACGAGGCGCTCGAAAAGGCGCAGACGACGTACAAGGACAAGGGCTTCACCGTGATCGGCGTCCCCTCGGGCGACTTCATGGGCCAGGAGTACAAGACCAACGCCGAGATCAAGCAGTTCTGCGAATCGAAGTTCGGCATCAACTTCCCGCTGTCGGAAAAGAGCGTCGTGACGGGAGCCAAGGCGACGCCGTTCTTCGCGTGGGCGGCGGCGACGCTCGGCAAGGGCGAGGCGCCGAAGTGGAACTTCCACAAATATCTTGTCGACCGCAGCGGCAAGATCGTCAACTCGTTCGGGTCGAGCACCAAGCCCGATTCGCCCGAGGTGACCGCCGCGATCGAAA
>CAXTPH010000168.1:0-5950 GCA_964245955.1 uncultured Sphingomonadaceae bacterium
CGGCGCAGGCTCGGGCTCAGCGCCTGCAGCCGCGCCATCGCGAGGTTGAGGATGTCGCCACGCTTCGTCGTCGCGAAGGCATGGACCTCGTCGACGATCACCGTGCGCAGATTGCCGAGCATGCGGTCGGCGTCGGGGTAGCTGATCAGCAGCGACAGCGATTCGGGCGTCGTCAGCAGGATCTGCGGCGGCCGCTCGCGCTGCCGGGCCTTGCGGTCGGACGGGGTGTCGCCGGTCCGCGTCTCGACCCTTATGTCGAGGCCCATCTCGGCGATCGGGTTGAGCAGGTTGCGCTGGACATCGACCGCGAGGGCCTTGAGCGGCGAGACGTACAGCGTGTGCAACCCGTCGACCGGGTCGGCGATCAGCTCGGCGAGGCTCGGCAGGAACCCGGCGAGCGTCTTGCCCGACCCGGTCGGCGCGACGAGCAGCGCATGCTGCCCGGCGCGGGCCGCGGCGAGCATCTCGAGCTGGTGCCGCCGTACGCCCCAGCCGCGCGTTGCAAACCAGTCGGTGATGGGGGCGGGAAGACCGGTC
Source organism: uncultured Sphingomonadaceae bacterium (assembly GCA_964245955.1). Classification (GTDB taxonomy): domain Bacteria; phylum Pseudomonadota; class Alphaproteobacteria; order Sphingomonadales; family Sphingomonadaceae; genus Polymorphobacter_B. The sequence continues at coordinate 538 of CAXTPH010000168.1, forward strand.
ATTGCGACGATATAGGGCGGCCCCCATATCGCTGCGATGCCCGCCGGATCATGGCTCCAGCCCCACCCCGAGGGCATCTACGTCGCTCCCGGCGACTTCTGGATCGATCCGTCGACGCCGAAGCCGTCGGCGCTCGTCACCCACGGCCACGCCGACCACGCCCGCGGCGGCCACGGCAAGGTGCTCGCCACCGCCGCAACGCTGGCGATCATGGACGTCCGCTACGGCGAGCAGGCCGGTCAGCCGGCGGCGTACGGCGAGAGCATCCGCGTCGGCGACGTCACCGCGACCTTCGTTCCCGCCGGCCACGTCCTTGGCTCGGCGCAGATCGTCCTCGACCATGCCGGCGAGCGGATCGTCGTCTCGGGGGACTATAAGCGCCGGTCCGACCCGACCTGCGCCGGCTTCGAGCCGGTGCCGTGCGACATCTTCGTGACCGAGGCGACTTTCGGCCTGCCGGTATTCCGCCACCCCGACACCGGGCAGGAGGTCGCCAAGGTGCTGACCGCGCTCGAGCACAATCCCGAACGGTGTGTCGTCATCGGTGCCTACGCGCTCGGCAAGGCGCAGCGCGTCATCGCCGAACTGCGCCAGCTCGGCCACGATGCGCCTATCTACCTTCACGGCGCGGTCCAGCGGCTGTGCGACCTGTATGTCGCGCTCGGGGTCGACCTCGGCGACCTGCGCCCGGCGACGGGGCTGAAGCCCGCCGACCTCAAGGGCAGCGTCGTCATCGCGCCGCCATCGGCGCTCAACGACCGCTGGAGCCGCCGCCTGCCCGAGCCGATCACGGCGATGGCGAGCGGGTGGATGCGCGTCCGCCAGCGCGCGGTCCAGCGCCAGGTCGAGCTGCCGCTGATCATCTCCGACCACGCCGACTGGGACGAACTGACGTCGACCTGCACCGAGCTCGCGCCGAACGAAGTGTGGGTGACGCACGGCCGCGAGGAGGCGCTGGTCCACTGGTGCCAGACGCGGCAGATCCGGGCGCGGGCGCTCGATCTCGTCGGCTTCGACGACGAGGACGACTAAGCGCGGCGCGGCTGGGCGTGGCAAAGCAGACGCCCTTCGCGTCTGTTAGCAGCGGCCAGACTCGCGCAAGCCCAGGCGGCGGCCCGGCGGCGTGACCGCTGGGGCTGTCCGACGGCGCGGCTTTGCCGCGACGACCGCCTGATCGGGGTCGCAACTCCCGCCCCCCGCCGCTATCGTCGCCGGGCATGACGCTCTACCTCCCCATCGCCGAGCTGTCGGTCAACTGGCTGGTCATCGTCGGTCTCGGCGCACTGGTCGGCTTCCTGTCGGGCATGTTCGGCGTCGGCGGCGGGTTCCTGACGACGCCGCTGCTGATCTTCTACGGCATCCCGCCCGCGGTCGCGGTGGCATCGTCGGCGACGCAGATCACCGGCGCGAGCGTGTCGGGGGCGCTCGCCTACTGGAAGCGCGGCGGGGTCGACCTCAAGATGGGCGGGGTCCTCGTCGCCGGCGGCATCGTCGGCGCCGGCGCGGGCTCGGTCGTGTTCCGCTGGCTGCAGGAGCTCGGCCAGATCGACGTCACGATCAACCTCGTCTACGTCCTCCTCCTCGGTACCGTTGGCGGGCTGATGGCGCGCGAATCGTTCCGCACGCTGCGCCGGACCGCGGCGGGCGCGCGTGCGACCCGGCTGCACGCGCACAACCCGTTGATCGCCGCGCTGCCGTGGAAGACGCGCTTCTACAAGGCCGGCCTCTACATCTCGCCGCTCGCGCCGCTGCTGCTCGGCGCGGTGGTCGGGATGCTGACCGTGATCATGGGGGTCGGCGGCGGCTTCATCCTCGTGCCGGCGATGATCTACCTGCTCGGCATGTCGGCGAATTCGGTCGTCGGCACGTCGCTGTTCCAGATCGTCTTCGTCACCGCCGCGACGACGCTGCTCCACTCGGTCGAATCGCAGACGGTCGACATCGTCCTTGCCGGGCTGCTCCTCGTCGGCGGCGTCCTCGGCGCGCAGTTCGGGGTCCGCGCGGCGCAGAAGCTCGCCCCCGCCAAGCTCCGCCTCGGCCTCGCGCTGATCGTTCTCGGCGTCGCGGTACGCCTCGCGATCGGGCTGACGCTGCGCCCGGCTGAGCTGTTCTCGGTCTTCGGCCCGGCGTGAGGCGGCCGGGTCTGAAACTGGGGGGGCTGCTGCTCCTCTGGCTCGCGCTGTCGGGAGCCGCCCCGGTGCGGCTGATCACCGACATCAGCCAGAACCGCATCGACATCGTCTATACCTTCAAGGGCACCGAGCTGCTCGTCTTCGGCGCGATCCAGTACCCGCGCGGGTCGGTGCCCGACGAGCGCCCCGGCCTCGCGATCGTCGTCCGCGGCCCCGCCGAGCCGATCACCTTGCGTAAGAAGGCGCGCGTCGCCGGTATCTGGATCAACACCGCGAGCGTCCGCTTCGAGACCGCGCCGGGCTTCTACGCCGTCGCCACCTCGGCGCCGATCAAGACCCTCGTCGACGAGCGCAATGCCGCGATCTGGGAGATCGGGGTCGATTATCTCCAGCTGTCGCCGTCGACCGGCGGCGGCCCCGAGATCGAGGAGTTTACCCGCGGGCTGGTCGACCTGCGCCGCCGCTCTGGACTATGGTCCGAGCAGGAGGGGCGGATCGGCATCACCCAGAACATCCTGTACCAGGCGCGGATCACGATCCCGTCGGCGGTCCCGGTCGGGGCGTACACCGCCGAGATCTACCTGATTCGCCGCGGCAAGGTCATCGCGCGGTCGGCGACGCCGATCACGATCGACAAATCGGGGTTCGAACGGTGGGTCTATGTCGCGGCGCAGACCCACGGGCTGGCGTACGGCCTCGTCGCGGTGGCGCTGGCGCTGCTCGCGGGGTGGGGCGCGGGGCTGATCGTCCGGCGGACCTAGGCGCCGACGACCGCACGCAGCCGCCGCAGCGCGCCGCCGGTCACGCCGAAGCCGGCGATCAGCAGCGTCCACGTCGCCGGCTCGGGCACCGCGCCGGGATTGACCAGCCCGAAGGCGATTCCCTGGGGATTGCCGCCGGCGTTGCCGAGGTTGGCCCCGCCCCAGCCAAGGACGTCGAGCGCGGTCAGGTCGACCGCGGTGATGTTCTTGCGCTGGCCCTTGCCGATGAAGGCGTCCTGCGCGTCGGCGCTACTCGACGTCGTCGCCCAGTCGCCGCGGTCGCCGCCGCTCGTCGAATAGTTGAAGTTGGCGAGATTGGTCCGGCCGCCGTCGATCGAGAAATACGCGGCGCTTTTGTAGGCGTAGCCGAGCGTGCCCGGAGCGGCGTAGCGGTACAGGTCGAACGGGGTCCGCCAGCTGCCGTTGTCGACGCCGCTGATCCGCCCGAGGATTTCGGCGATCTCGTGCGCCGCGACCGACTGGAAGTCGTATAGCTTCGACGTCAGCGTGCCCGGCGTGAAGCTGTATGCCGCGGTGCTGCCGGCGAAGCCGATATAGCCGTCGGGCGACGACTGGGTCGCCGGAATTATGCCGAGCGCCTTGGCTTCGGCCGAGGCGATGACATACTTGCTCGTGCCCGCCGGAGCGGTCGCCGGCAGGTAGCGCAGCGCGGTGGCAAGCGCAGTGTCGGCCGGATTGCCCGCCGACGACGCGGCGAGGAACGACTTGACCTGCGCATAGGTGAAATAGCCGTAGAGGTTGGTGCTGCTCGCGCCGACCGCGTTCGACGGCAGCGCGGTGCCCGCGACCCTGCCCCAGCTGACGTTGACATAGACGTTGACCGGATTGCTGAACGACCGGGCATAATCATTGGCGACGGCGGTAAAGGCGCTTTCGACGACGCCGGCATTGCCGAGCGCGGTGATGCTGCTGTCCCAAATCGGCGTGATCGTCATCGCAGCCGCGGGACGAGCGACCAGCAGCGAAGATACGATAAGGACGCAGGCCGCCGTGCCGTAACGGACAATAATCATCGATCGCCGCATCACCGCCTCCTGCGAGCCGAACCCCAGCCGGTTCCACGGCTGGCTGTGCAGGATCAACAACGACCGATTACCGGACGACTTTAGCCGCACGAGTATTCCTTACGATATATAAACGGGGATCGTCCAGCGCACGAAAAAACGGCGCGGCGGTTGCCCGCCGCGCCGTCAATTCGAACCGTGATACGCTTACTGCGTCTTGATGTTCGCCGGGGTCATCGCGTTGACCATCTCGAGGTGATGCTCGACGACCGGGACGATCGTACCGGCGGTATCCTTGAGATGCGGGCGGTCGCCGCTCATCGCATACTGCTTCTGGAACATCAGCGTCTCGCGATGCGCCATCAGCTGCTGCTTCTTGTACAGCGTGTCGCGCTGGTTGCCCGAGGTCCGCTTGAGGCTGTCGATCATCGCCGCCTGCTTCGGCGTCAGCTTAGGCGTCATCGCCGGCAGGCCGTCGGCGGATGCTGCCGCGGTGACGTCGCTCGTCGACTTGGCATGGTCGGTGATCATCATCTTCGCGAAGCTCGCGACCTGCGTATCGCTGCTGTCTTCGACGAGCTTCGACGATTCGGTCTCGAACATGTCGCTGGCGCCGGCCTTCATGACGTAGGTCTTGGCGGGTAGCGCAATTGCCGAGGCGGCGACGGGAACCAGCGCGACCGCGGCAGCGGCAAGCATCGTGAATGTCTTCATGCGGAATCTCCTAATGGTGTTGCGGTGGTCAATCCACCACTGGCGACGAGGTTCCCGCCGGGTTGCGCGCCGGGGACCCCCATGCTAACGCCCCGCTCGCCCGATGCCGGGGGCCCGCGACGCGGGTCCGCGTCGGGCAAATCCGGGCTAATCTTCCTGATTGGGCGAGTTTCGTGGAAACATCGGGCGGCATCGTTGCTGGACTGTCGGGGCGTTATGCCACAGCGTTGTTCGACCTCGCGCGCGACGCCAAGGCGGTCGACGCGGTCGCGGCGAGCCTGGCGTCGGTCACCGCCGGGCTTGCCGACTCCGCCGACCTGCGGACGCTGACGACGAGCCCAATGATCGACCGCGCGACCGCGACCAGGACGATCGAGGCGGTCGCCAGCGCGATGCAACTCGATCCGCTCACCGCGAAATTCCTCGGCGTCCTCGCGCACAACCGCCGGCTCGCGGTGCTGCCCGCGATCATTCGTGACTTCTCGAAGCTGACCGCGAGCCAGCGCGGCGAGATCACCGCCGAGGTGACGAGCGCCCACCCGCTCGACGCCGAGCAGCAGACCGCGCTCAAGGCCAAGCTCCGCGCCGGGCTCGGCGCCGACGCCGCGCTCATCCTCAATGTCGACCCCGAGATCATGGGCGGGCTGATCGTCCGCGTCGGCTCGCGGATGGTCGACAGCTCGATCCGCACCAAATTGAACACCCTCGCGCAAGCGATGAAAGGCTGACGATGGACATCCGCGCCGCTGAAATCTCGAAAGTCATCCGCGACCAGATCGCG
>CAXTPH010000169.1:0-5891 GCA_964245955.1 uncultured Sphingomonadaceae bacterium
ACGCTGACCGAGCATCTCGAAAGCGTCGAGGTCGACGTAGCAACCGCCGCGAGCCGACCGTTCCGGATGCCGGTGCAGTGGGTCAACCGCCCCAATCTCGACTTCCGCGGCTTCGCCGGGCTGATCGCGAGCGGCACCGTCCGCCCCGGCGACGCGATCCGGGTGCTGCCGTCGGGCCGGACGTCGACCATCGCGCGGATCGTCACCCTCGGCGGCGACCTCGACGCGGCGGTCGCGGGCCAGTCGGTGACGCTGACGCTCGCCGACGAGATCGACTGCTCGCGCGGCGATGTCATCGCCGCCGCCGCCGCGCCGCCGCAGGTCGCCGACCGCTTCGAGGTGACGCTTGTCTGGCTCGCCGACGAGGCGCTGATCCCGGGCCGCGCGTACTGGCTGAAGACCGCGACGCAGACGGTGTCGGCGACGGTCCAGGAGCCGAAGTATCAGGTCAACGTCAACACGATGGAGCATCTCGCCGCCGCGACGCTCGACCTCAACGCGATCGGCGTCGCCGAGGTCGCGACCGACCGGGCGATCGTCTTCGAACCCTATGCCGACAGCCGGACGCTCGGCGGCTTCATCCTGATCGACAAGCTGACGAACGCCACCGCCGCCGCCGGGATGATCCACTTCGCGCTGCGCCGCGCGCAGAACATCCACCGCCAGGCGACCGACATCACGCGCGAGGCACATGCGGCGCTCAAGAACCAGGCGCCCGCGGTGCTGTGGTTCACCGGGCTGTCGGGGGCGGGCAAGTCGACGATCGCCAACCTCGTCGAGAAGAAGCTCCACCGGATGAACCGGCATACCTACCTGCTCGACGGCGACAACGTCCGCCACGGGTTGAACAAGGACCTCGGCTTCACCGAGGCCGACCGGATCGAGAACATCCGCCGCGTCGGCGAGATGGCGAAGCTGATGGCCGACGCCGGGCTGATCGTCATCACCGCCTTCATCTCGCCGTTCCGCGCCGAGCGCGAGATGGTGCGTGCGATGCTGCCGGCGGGCGAGTTCGTCGAGATCCACATCGACACCCCGCTCGCCGACGCCGAGGCGCGCGACGTCAAGGGCCTCTATCGCAAGGCGCGCGCGGGCCAGCTCAAGAACTTCACCGGCATCGACAGCCCGTACGAAGCCCCGGCAAGCCCCGAACTGCGCATCGACACGACGCGGATGACCCCGGCCGAGGCCGCCGACCGCATTGTCGACTATCTGCTGCCCGACGCCTGAGCCCGCCGTCGATTCTTCATCGGCGGGCAACAATGGCGCACAGTAGCCGGGGAGGTTTCGGCTGCAAACAACTCTGCGCGACCTTGCGCGGTCTTGATCGTGGGAGCATTGTCGCTGGCAAGTCCTTGGGGGGGAAGCGAGATGCTGCGGTCGATATTGCTCGGCGGGGTCGCCGTCATCGCTGCGAGCGGCGCGCTGGCGCAGGTTCCTGCCGCCGACCTTGCCAAGCCTCCCGCCGACGCGACGCATTACATCATCGAATCGACCGGCGGTAAGCACGGCGATTCGTATGTCTGGACGACCGCCGACGGCACGCGGATGGGTCGGGAAAGCATGAACCTGCGCGGCCAGGTGTGGGAAACCGACATGGCGGGCAAGCCGGGACCCGGCGGCTTTCCGGCCACGATGACGATCCGCGGCGTCGCGCCGACCGGCGACGTCGCCGAGACCTTCGCCATCGCCAACGGCACCGCGACGTGGACCAGCCCAATCGACAAGGGCAGCGCGCCGTTTTCGGGCCATGCCTTCTACTCGGCACAGGGGGGACCGTCGGCGACCAACGTCTGGTTCCTCGAACAATTGCTCGCCAGCCCCGACAAGTCGCTCGACCTACTGCCCGGCGGCACGGCGCACGCGACGAAGCTGACAAGTCTCGAGGTCGGCGAGGGCAAGGCGAGGCAGACCGTCAACCTATGGGTCGCGACCGGCGTCTCGACCTCTCCCTTCCCGTTCTGGGCCGACGCCAAGGACACGATGTTCGCGGTGACCTTCGGCCTCGGCTGGCTGCCCGCGGCCTATGCCGGCGAGCAGGCGAAGCTCGAAAAGGCGCAGGCCGCCGCGCTCGCCGAACAGGCCCCGGTGCTCTACAAGTCGCTCGTCACGGTCCCGCCCGCCGCAGTCGCCTTCGTCAACGTCAAGATGTTCGACGCCGACAAGGTGCGCTTCGTCGCCAACCAGACCGTCGTCGTCGATAAGGGCAAGATCGTTGCGGTCGGCCCGGCGGCGGCGGTCAAGGTGCCGGCGGGAGCGCAGACGATCGAGGGCCACGGCATGACGCTCGTACCGGGGATGTGGGATTGCCACATGCACGTCGGCGACGATTATACCGGGCCGCAGGAGCTGTCGCTCGGCATCACCTCGGTCCGCGACCCCGGCAACAACGATGTCCTGACGATCGCCCGGCGCGAGCGCGTGGCGAAGGGCGAGCTGCTGTTCCCGCACGTCTATCCGTCGTCGCTGATCGACGGCAAGGGCCCGTACACCGCGCAGGTCGCGAACGTCGCGACGAGCGAGGCGGAGGCGATCAAGCTGGTCGACCGCGCGAAGGAGAACGGCTTCACCGGGGTCAAATTCTACGGCACCTTCGACGCCAAGTGGCTGCCCGCGACGATCGCCGAGGCGCACAGGCAGGGGCTCCACGTCCACGGCCATATCCCGCACGGCATTCGCCCGTCGGTCGCGATCGCCGACGGCTACGACGAAGTCACCCACATCAACTGGATCGTGATGGAGGGCGTGCCCGAAAGCGCGCTCGAAACCGACAACGGCATCGGCCGGTTCGAAGCGCCCGGACGCTACGCCAAGGACATGGACCTCGACGCGCCGGCGATGAAGGCGATCGTCGCGACGATGGCGGCGAAGCACATCTATTCCGACCCGACGATGGTGACGTTCGAGGGGCTGTACGTCCCCGACAACGGCGACCTGTCGCCCGCCTACGCGCCGTTCCAGGGGACGATGCCGCCGACGACCGAGCGCGGTTTCCGCAGCGGCGGCTTCGCCGTGCCGAAGGACCTGACCCGCGCCGATTACCGCAAGAGCTGGACGAAGATGGTCGCGCTGCTCGGCAAGATGCACAAGGCCGGCGTGCCGATCGTCGCCGGGACCGACGGGTCGGGGATCGAGATCATCCGCGAACTCGAAATCTACGAGCAGGCAGGCTTCACGCCTGCCGAGGCGCTCGCGGCGGCGACGATCGTTCCCGCGCGGCTCGTCGGGCAGGACGAGCATACCGGCTCGATCAAGGTCGGCAAGACCGCCGATCTGGTACTCGTCGAGGGCGACCCGTCGCAGCGGATCGGCGACCTGCGCCAGACCCGGCTGGTGATGCTCGACGGTAAATTATTGAACGCCGATGCGCTGCGGACCGCCGCCGGCTATTCGGGGCGGCCGAAATAGCAGCCCGGACCGCGCAAAAGGGAATCTTACGACCGATGTGATGGGGGATTGGCGATGGATCTGGCGAAACTGAACAGTCGCGACGCGAGCGTCTGCGAAGCGTATGTCACCAAGAAATTCAAGAGCTTCAAGGGGATCACCTACAGCAAGGCAAGCCGTCGCAAGAAGTGCGAAGGCTATTATATCGCCGCCGCCGCCGGCCCGCACGGCCAGGCGACGATCATGGATGTCTATCCCGATATCTTTGGCGGTGAGCTGTTTGACCCGGATAACGCCGACAAGCGCGCCGCCGCCGCGAAAGCCAAGAAGCCCGACAAGGTAATGATCGAATCGGGCGAATACTTCAGCAAGAAGGGTAAACATCGCCAGCGACTGATCCTCCTGCGTGACGAATTGATCCGCGACCGCGACGGCGGCGAGGCATGGCAGGGCGGTCCGGCGTATTTCAACAAGCTCAAGACGCGGATGGAATCGATCGACGGCGACGTCTGCAACGCTAGCCAGTTCGTCCGCGAATTCAGCGCCGAATGCAGCGCCAAGATCCGGTCGAACGCTTCGGTGAGCCGCGAAGAGGCATCGGCAGAATTCGACCTAATGGTCGGTTTCTCCGAGACCGCGGCGATCGGCTTCGAGGCGCGGTCGACCAATTGGGGCGAGGTCAGCGCCAAGCTCGAGCAATCGTTCAAGGCCGGGCTGTGGGCGTCGGGCAGCGCCAAGGCGAAGATGTCGGCGGCGGGCATCTCGGCCGAGGTTCAGGCGGCGATCGCCGCTGGCATCCTGCTCAACGTCGAAGGCAATCTCGCGTGGACGAGGGGGTCGGCGGGAATCCAGCTAGGCGGCACCGCCGAGATGTTCGCCGGGGCCCGCGCCGACGTCAGCGCCAAGCTGACCGCGAGCGCCCGCGAAGGGTTTGAAGCGTCGATCGCGGCGGGCGCGTTCGCCGGACTCGAGTTCAAATGCGAGGGTAGCTGCGCCTTTACTTACAAGGGCGAGAAGCTCGCTTCGGCGGGTGCGAGCGCGAGCATCACCTTCGGTGCCGGCGCCAGCTTCGAGGCATCGATCAAGGCCCCGATCTTCGGTCCGACCAGCATCAGCATGGAGGGCAATCTCACGCTCGGCATCGGCAGCGCGACCGAGATCACGGTCGAGGTCGACTTCGACCAGATGGCACTCGCGTCGAGCGCGGCGTTCCGCGAGATCGTCTACTGGCGGGTGATGGCGCGCGGCTACGAAGCATCGCTGATGGAATCGGACGCCAAAAACCTTTATTATCTCAACAAGTGCATCAAGCGCATCGGTCAGGAGATCGAGGAGGAGACCGCGGCGATCGCATCGTACGAGAAGACGCCGATGGAAAAGCGGGGCCTGCTCCACGCCGTCTAGGCCGACAAATAAAAAGGGGCGGACCCTCAAGGCCCGCCCCCTTTCGCTCAGCAGCGATGCAGTATTACGGCATCAGCACGGTGTCGACGACGTGGATCACGCCGTTCGACTGGTAGACGTCGGCGATGGTGACGGTCGACATGCCACCCTTGGCGTCGGTCAGCATCAGCTTCTTGCCCATCATCTTGGCAGTCAGCGGCTCGCCCTGGACGGTGGTCAACGTCGCGGTGCCGTTACCGGCCTTGATCGCGGCGGCGATCGCCTTCGAATCCATCGATCCGGCGACGACGTGATACGTCAGGATCTTGGTCAGCGTGTCCTTGTTCTCGGGCTTGACCAGCGTGTCGACCGTGCCAGCGGGCAGCTTGGCGAACGCCGCGTTGGTCGGGGCGAAAACGGTGAACGGACCCGGGCCCGACAGCGTCGCGACGAGGTCGGCTGCCTTGACGGCGGCGACGAGCGTCGTGTGATCCTTCGAGTTGACCGCGTTCTCGATGATGTTCTTCGTCGGCAACATCGGCGCGCCGCCGACCATGACCGACTTGGTGTGCATCATGTCGGCGTTGGCCGCGACAGCAAGCCCGCTGGCCGCGACGGCGAAAAGCGCAGCGCGCAAAGCGCTCTTGGTGATCGTCATCAGTAAACTCCGTTGGGAAAGATGCCCGGTGATGGACACGCACTAATACGTCTGAACAATCGTTCCGGTTGCGTCGAACCGATTCAGATCGCCGCAAGCTTTCCGGCTGCGACAACGGGTCCGGTCGGCAACCCGGTCGGCGAGCCGCCAGCCGGTTCAAGACTGATCGCCAGCGTCGCGCCGTTGCTCATCTCCGCGCGCATCGCGTCCGGAATGCGGTGTGCCTGCGGGTCCTTCAGGTCGATGATCCCGAGCGACTTCGGCGGATTTTTACCGACAATGACCCAGAGCTGGGGTGTCAGACCACGGCTGCCGTCCGCACCTGCCGGGGTCAGGATCACGGCCCCCCGCGACGGATCATAGGTCGCGGTGATAAGCACCGCCTTGGCATTGTCGGTCGACGCCATCCACGCCGCCAAAAGCGATCCCGCCGGAGCCGTCGGCGATGCAGTCGGCGGTACCG
>CAXTPH010000170.1:0-2896 GCA_964245955.1 uncultured Sphingomonadaceae bacterium
AGGTGCTCGCATTAGGCGCGCGACCGGGGCCGTGGCAAGGACGATACCGTCCCCAGACTGCTGCCGGGACCCGGAAACCCGATGGTCCGCGCCCGGCGTGCGTCAGGCCGCGACGGTCACCCGGCGGCGTCGCGCGGCGATGCCGACGATGCCGAAGCCGGTGACGAGCAATGCCCAGCTACCTGGCTCGGGCACCGCGAGCGAGACCCCGTCGAGCAGGACGAACGGCGGCTTGCCGGCGGGCGTGCCGAAGGCGAGGAACTCGAGCGTCTCCGCCGTGCCGGTCGCGGTGAAGCGGTCGTAGACCTTGGTCCAGCCGACGAAGCCCTGATCGGAAACCGCGACCGTCGCCGTCGTCCGCACGTCGCTGCCGAGGGCATAGGTCAGATAGTCGGTCGTCGCGCCGTTGCGGTTCTGCAGCTGGGTCGCCGCCCAATAGAACTTGAGGCGGTAGCTGACGCCCGGGGTCAGGCCGGTGACGGTCTGGACGAACGGCGAATTGTAGTTACCCGCGCCGTCGCCGACGAAGTCGGAATCGAAGCCGACGAAATTGCCGCCGTCAGGGCTCGGCCCCGGATAGCTGGCGGCGAGGGTCGCGTGCTGGTCGCCGTAGCGGTTGTAGATCGGCTTGGTCGATGGCCCGTCGGTCGCGATGTAATAGAAGCTGATGCCGCCGCTCAGCGTCGCGGTCCAGTCGGTCACGCCCTGGACAACCCCACCGCCGAACACGTCGACGCCGAACTCGTAACCAGCGTGATTGATGTTCGACGAATAGCTCGACTGTTCGAAGCTGCCGTTGCTGACGTACTCGGTCGCCGGCGCGACGGTTGCAGCGAACAGCCCGGTCGCAGCGAGGATGATGGTGGCTAGGCGCATGTGCATGTCCCCCTGAAGTTAATTACGGAGGAGCAATAACCATGCCAATCGCAGGCGGAGTTACGCCTGAGTAATTTCAATCAATTAATTTTAGCACTCTAGTCCGCCTCACAAAAAGTGGCATTGAAAGTGTCGGGATTCTTTACAACCCGCCTTCAGATGACTCCGTGCGGGGGTACGCGTAGGTTGCGGCCGATGCCGATCCGCCGCCTGCCCGACCAGCTCGTCAACCAGATCGCCGCCGGCGAAGTGGTCGAGCGCCCGGCGTCGGCGCTCAAGGAACTCGTCGAGAATGCAATCGACGCCGGCGCACGGCGGATCGTCGTCGAACTGGCGGCGGGCGGGGTCGACTGGCTGTCGGTCGCCGACGACGGCGCGGGAATGGATGCTGCCGAGCTGCGCCTCGCGGTCGAGCGCCACGCGACGTCGAAGCTGCCCGACGGCGACCTGTCAGCGATCGCCACCCTCGGCTTCCGCGGCGAAGCGCTGCCGTCGATCGCCAGCGTCGCGCGGCTGACCCTCGCCAGCCGGACCGCGACGGGGCAGGGCTGGGCGCTGACGATCGACCACGGCCGCGTCGCCGCCGACGGCCCGGCGGCGCGCGGGCCGGGGACGACGGTGACGGTGGAAGGCCTGTTCGCGCAGGTCCCGGCGCGGCGCAAGTTCTTCAAGTCGCAGCGCTCCGAACTGGCGGCGTGCGTCGATGTCGTGCGGCGGCTGGCGATGGCGACGCCGGGGGTCGCATTCGAGCTGCGCCACGACGGGCGGCGGCTGCTCGCGGCGGACAGCGCCCGGGGAGAGGACGCGCTGCCGGCGCGGCTCGCCGCGCTGCTCGGCGCCGATTTCGCCGACAATGCCGTGCCGATCGACCTGCTGCGCGACGAACTCAGCCTCGGCGGGCTGGCCGGGCTGCCGACCTTCAGCCGCGGCGTCGCCGATCACCAGTTCCTGTTCGTCAACCGCCGCCCGGTCCGCGACCGCCTGCTCGTCGGCGCGGTGCGCGGGGCGTATCAGGACCTGCTCGCGCGCGACCGCCACCCCGTCGTCGCGCTGTTCCTCGACGTGCCCAGCGATTTCGTCGACGTCAACGTCCACCCGGCGAAGACCGAGGTCCGCTTCCGCGACGCCGCGCTCGTCCGCGGGATGATCGTCTCGGGGCTGCGCCGCGCGCTCGACGCTGCCGGGCACCGCGCGAGCACGACGGTCGCGGTCGGCGCGCTCGCGGCGTTCACGCCGGGGCCGGTGTTCGCCGAAGCCGGGGCCTACGCCCCGTCGTTCGCGCAGCCGTCGCCGGGGCTATCCGACCACGCCCCCGCATGGTTCGCCCCCGCCGCCCGGACCGAGGCTCCCGCCGCGATGAACGGCTTTCCGATGGGGGTCGCGCGCGCGCAGGTGGCGGGGACGTACATTGTCGCGGAGACCCCCGACGGCATGATCCTCGTCGACCAGCACGCCGCGCACGAGCGGCTGACGCTCGAACGAATGAAGGCGGCGCGCGCGGGGGGAGCGGTCGCGGCACAGGCGCTGCTGCTGCCGCAGGTCGTCGAGGTCGACGAGAACGCCGCCGCGCACCTCGTCGAACATGCCGCCGACTTCGCCGCCTTGGGCCTCGACCTCGAAGGCTTTGGCCCGAAGGCGGTTCTCGTCCGCGCCACCCCGGCGCTGCTCGGGGCGGTCGACGCCACCGCGCTCGTCCGCGATCTCGCCGACGATCTCGCCGCGTTCGACGCCGCCCCGGGTCTAGGAGAGCGCCTCGACGCCGTCGCCGCGACGATGGCGTGCCACGGCAGCGTGCGCGCCGGGCGGACGCTGTCGGTGCCCGAGATGAATGCGCTGCTGCGCGAGATGGAGGTCACGCCGCACTCGGGACAGTGCAACCACGGCCGCCCGACGTGGGTAAAGCTGGCGCGGGTCGATCTCGAGAAGCTGTTCGGGCGGCGGTGAGGCGGCGCCGAGCGGGTCTGTTCGATACTTCAAGGTAACGTCTGCAGCTTTGCGGTGGCGACGGGATGGGTTAGAG
>CAXTPH010000170.1:2906-5850 GCA_964245955.1 uncultured Sphingomonadaceae bacterium
GTAATCAATCTCAAATCGGCGCGGCGATCGGCCACGGCCTTAAAGTGTGGATTGCGCCCTGATCCGACATCGCTTTATCGCCAGTCTGTCGCACTGGACCGCCGACGACACGTTAGTCATCGAGCAATATCGAACCCTGCTGCCGCTGCGGCCGATGATGTATTCGGCGGTGCTGGTCAACGTCCTGTTTTTGATGTTCGTTACCGCGCCGCCCGCCGGCAGCGCGGCGTTCATTCTCCCTGTGGTCGTCTGTTGTCTGATCGTCGCGCGCCTCGCCGTTTTCTGGTGGCGACGGGCGTCGGCGCGCACGCTGACTGTGGTTCAAATGCGCCGCGTGATGACCAACACCCTGGCCGTCGCCTTCGCCATTTCGGTCGTGCTGAGCGTCTGGGGCTGGCTGCTCGCCGATGCCGATACCGGAACACGGTCGTATATCGCGCTCTTCACCGTGCTGTGCACGATCAGCTGTGCCGCGTGCCTGTCGAGCCTGCCGCTGTCGGCGTATATCGTCGTCGTGATCGGCACGATTCCGGTGTCGATCTCGCTGCTGCTCAGCGGCGATGCGCTGCTCGGACTGATGGGGGCGAACATCTTGATCGTCTCGCCGCTCGTCGTCAGCATGATCTACCGTCAGGACCAGCAATTGCGCCGCATGGTCGAGTCGCGCAACGACATCGTCGCCGAACAGCGGAAGGTCAGCGAGCTCGCGTACCGGGATTCATTGACCGGCCTCGCCAACCGGCGCGCGTTCCTCGATGCGCTCAGGGACGCCGCGATGGTGCATCCCGGTCGGGGTATTGCGGTCGGCATGATCGACCTCGACGGCTTCAAGGTGATCAACGACACCTATGGGCATCGCTCCGGCGACGAATTGCTCGTCGAGACCGCCGCGCGTTTCCAAGAGCTCGGTATCGGCGACGCGATGATCGCCCGGCTTGGCGGCGATGAATTCGCGGTGCTGCTCCGCGACGCCGACGGGCTCGACGACGCGCATCGCCGCCTGTCGCAGCTCGCGGGCGCGTTCAACCAGGCGTTCATGATCGGCGGGCACCTGTTTCGGCTGCGGGCGTCGATCGGTCTCGCGTATTCAGCTCCCGGCGCGACGTCGACGCTGTCGCTGATCGGCCGTGCCGACCTCGCGATGTATCAGGCGAAGCGCGAGAACAGCACGGCGATCCGCCTGTTCGAGCCGGAGATGGAGGCGCGCACCCGCCGCCGCATCCTCATCGAGCAGGCGATCGCGACGCACGAAGAGAATGAACTGATCGCCCTGTGCTATCAGCCGATCGTCGATGCGCGGACGGGTGCGATCACGGCGTTCGAGGCCCTCGCGCGCTGGAACCATCCGACCCTCGGCGACATTCCCCCGGCGGAGTTCATCCCGCTGGCCGAACAGGCCGGCATGACCAGTCCGCTGACGATGCACCTGCTGGCGCTGGCATTGCGCGCGGCGGCGGAATGGCCCGGGAACATCGGCCTGTCGTTCAACCTCAGCGCCGCCGAGCTGAGCTCGACCTCGTTGGCGGTCCGGATCCTCGGGATGGTCGTGGATCATGGGTTCGATCCGGGCCGGCTGTCGATCGAAGTCACCGAAACCGCATTGCTGTCCGACTTCGATGCCGCCCGGTCCGTCCTGACCGCATTGCGCAAAGGCGGGGTTCGCATCCTGCTCGACGATTTCGGAGCCGGCTATGCCTCGATCGGCTATCTGCGCGAAATCCAGTTCGACGGGATCAAGCTCGACGGGAGCCTGATCACCCTGCTGATGGAGAGCCCGGCGGCGCACGACCTGCTGATCGGGGTCCTCAATCTCTGCAGCGCCATCGGCGCACCGGCGACCGCGGAAATGGTCGAGAGCGCCGCGCAGCACGACCTGCTGCGGGCACTTGGGGTCGACAAATTACAGGGGTATTTCCTGTCGCCGCCGCTGACCCCCGACGCGGCGCTCGACGCCTGCCGCGGCAACCCGAGCCGGCCGCTGCCGGTCAACGCGTCGGGCGTCGCGTTCGACAAGCGACTGTTGCGGCCGCACGCCTGATCTGCACGCGCCGGACCTCCACGCAACCGACGACAATTTCGCTGTCCTACGGCCACGCCTCCGGCGTAGCCTCGTCCGATGACGCCGCCGCTCCTCATCGCCACCCGCGCCGCCGCCCGCCGACCGCGCGCGGCAGGCGCGTTTTCGATCCGGCATGGCGTCAACTTCATCAACTTCCGCGCGCAACGGCAGTGATTTCAAACCGCGTTTCGTGTGAACTTACATTGACCTTCGCATAGGATTCTAGCCTCGCATGACGAAATTGACCCTGCTCGCCGGAACGTTTGCGCTCGCATTTGCGGCCCCTGCGCTCGCCGCCAACGCGCTGCTGGACGCCGCCACCGCTGCGCGGGCCGATCACCTCAAGCTGCTCGAACAGGTCGTCGACATCGATTCGGGGACGGGCGACGTCGAGGGCGGGCGCAAGGTCGCGGCGGTGTTCGCGTCGCGGCTCAAGGCGCTCGGCGCCAGCATCGAGACGGTCCCCGCCGAAGCCCCGGGCCTGCCCGAAAACACCGTCGCGACGATCAAGGGTACCGGCAAGACCCGCATCCTCATGATCGGCCATATCGACACGGTGTTCGGCCCCGGCACGGTCGCCAAATGGCGGTTCAAAATTGATGGTGACCGCGCCACCGGCCCCGGGGTCGGCGACGAGAAGGGCGGGGTGGTCGCAGGGATCAAGGCGCTCGAACTGCTCCACGACGCGAAGTTTACCGATTTCGCCTCGATCACGCTGCTGATCGAGACGAGCGAGGAGCGCGGCTCGCCGGGGACGCGCGCGCTGATCGCGCGGCTGCTCGCGCCCGCCGATGCCGCGCTCAACCTCGAACCCGGCGACGCCCCCGACACGGTCACCGTCTGGCGCAAGAGCCCGCCCCTCGTCCCGCTCGCCGTCGCCGGCCC
>CAXTPH010000171.1:0-5830 GCA_964245955.1 uncultured Sphingomonadaceae bacterium
TATAGTCGCCTTCGACGGGAGCCGCGGCGACGAGGAACAAGGCAAGCGCGGCGAGGAGGAGGCGGACCATCGCGCCAGCCTAGCGCATCGTCACCAGCATCGGTAGGCCGCCCTTGGGGCGCAGCGTGATCCGGTGTTCGGGCATGACCGTCGCCCCCGGCAGCAGGTCGAGGCGGCAGCGCTGGACGATCGTCGCCAGCGTCACCACCGCCTCCTGCAGCGCGAAGCTCGCGCCGATGCACACGCGCGGACCCGCGCCGAATGGCAGATAGGCGAAGCGGTCGATCGGTGGCGCTCCGGGCAGAAAGCGGGTCGGGTCGAACTCGGCCGGGCGGTCCCACAACTTGCGGTGGCGGTGGAGCACCCACGGCGCATAGACAACCGTCGACCCCGGCGGGATCGCGACGCCGTGGAGCGTGTCCTCGGCGACCGCCATCCGCTGGATCAGCGGCGCGGTCGGGTACAGCCGCAGCGTCTCGTCGATCACCGCGCGGGTCCAGACCAGCTTGGCGACGTCGTCGGCGCCGGCCATCCGTTGCCCAAGCACCGCGTCGACCTCGGCCTCGATCCGCTCGCGCGCACCATGGTCCTGCGACAGCAGATAGAGCGCCCAGCTCAGCGCGCTCGACGTCGTCTCGGTCCCTGCGCCGAGGAAGGTCAGGACGTTGTCGCGCACCACCGCCGGGGTCAGCCCCTCGCCGGTCTCGGGATCGCGCGCCTCGAACAACAAAGTCAGCAGGTCGCGCGGTGCCGCAGCGGGGTCCGCGGCGATCAGTGCGCGACGGTCGGCGACGAGCCGGTCGATCAGCGTGTCGAAATAACGCCGCACCGGCGCGGCGCGCAGGCGGCTGACGCGCGGGATCCACGCCGGGGCACCGAACAGGTCGAGCGGGTCGATCGCGCCCGCTGCGGTGACGAACGACTGCGCGTCGTGGACCTGCGCCCGGTCGCCGCCGAGCCCGCCCGAGAAGATCGACGCGTCGAGCCCGTCGAGCGTGACCTGCGTCATCTCGCGGTCGACCTGGAGCAGGCCGCGGCCGCCGCGCCGCGCCCAGCGGTCGGTCAGCGCGACCGCCGCCGCCGCCATCGGCGTCGCGAAGCCGGCGACGGTGCGCGGGGTGAACAGCCCGGCGAGCGCGCGGCGCTGGACCTTCCACGCCGGCCCCTCGGCGGTGAACAGGCCTTCGCCGAGGCTCGGCTTGAGGACGCGCAGCTGAAGGTCGTCCTTGACGTAATTCGCCGTGCGGTCGACCATGAAGGCGCGGATCGACGCCGGATCGCTGACGATGGTGATGTGCCCGAGCAGCGACTTGCCGCCGAGCACCCATTCGTCGAAGTGGCGATGGGTCCACATGCCGAGCGGATCGCTGAGCAGCTTCGCCGCCCCGCGCCATCGCGACAGGGGCTTTGCCAGCGGCACCGGCGCGGGAGGCGTGAAGGCGATTGTCATGGCGCGAAGATAGGGTCGCCGGGGAGCGGCGTCACCCGGCGGCGGGGTCGCATGACGGGGGTGCGGGCGTGGGTGGCGCTGTGGGTCGCCGCGGGCGACGGCGGCGGGCCTGCGCGATCGTCCGCAGGTTCGCGTCTCACGGCTGCAAGGGGTGGGAACAGGAAGAGCAGCTGTTGGGGCGAACCGTTGCTCAGCCTGCGGGGGGATTGTTCTGGCAGTCTGCGAAGCCCGCCGGAATCTGTTTAGCAGTCCACATGCCTCGCGGTGAGTTCAAAACGAGCAGCGCCGAGGTTGCGTTATAACTAGGTGCCCGTGAATCCCCTGATGCGGCTAGCCCCCTATCGTGAAAACAGAGGCGGAGCGACTTTGGAGTGGACGATAAGATTTTGAAGCTCATCATCCATCCCTTGCCCATCTCAACCAGATCCGCGCCGTGAGCGATCTTCTTTACATGAACGAAGCCGTATTCCGCGAATGTCGTCTTGCGGGCCATACGTCGCGGACCGATTGAATTTGGAAAGGAGGTCAGGTCAAGATTTTTGATCACGCTGTCTATTTGATCCGGGTCGAAAGAAGTCGCGAGCGACGGGCCGCTAGCAAGGATTGCCGCGAGGGCGAGCAATATTCCCGGCTTCATATCGAGCACCTGGTATGCAGATTGGCGATGAGCAGGACGTAGGCGAGAGAAAGGGCCGCTTTCAAGCCCGGAAGCTTGCCGGGTCGACGACCGGAACTGGGCATACCTTCGAGACGCGGGAATGACCGGCATTGGGCGGATCAGCTATCGAAATCGCTGTCCTACACCTCCCGACTCGCACTAGTTTCATCCCGTTGCCACCGGGCGGCGCGGGTTCTCTCTCATCGGTGCATCGTCGTTTCGCATTCCGCGAGGAAGGCTAAGCGAAAAAACACACGCGTCTGTGTGAACTTATTTTGAACTTAGCGTTGGATTTCGGGCCGGGCCAAGCGACCCGAGCCGCGAACGTTGACAAGCGCGGCCTCACCCTCTAGCACCCCGCTTCCCGTACGACCGCCCCTGCGGCGGACCCGTGCGCAATCGATTCGACCAAGGTTTAAGAACATGTTCGCGGTAGTGCGCACGGGCGGCAAGCAATATCGGGTCGCCACCGACGACAAGATCATCGTCGAGAAGCTCGACGGCGAGGCGGGCGACACCGTCACGCTCGAGACGCTGATGCTCGGCGACGCCGGCGTCGTTTCGACCGGCGGGGTCACTGCCGAGATCGTCGCGCAGACCAAGGGCGACAAGGTCATCATCTTCAAGAAGAAGCGCCGGCACAATTATCGCCGGAAGAATGGGCACCGCCAGCAGCTGACGGTCCTCAAAATCGTTTCGGTCGGGTAAGGCACCATGGCACATAAGAAAGCAGGCGGCTCGTCCCGCAACGGCCGCGACTCGGCGGGACGCCGTCTCGGCGTCAAGAAGTTCGGCGGCCAGGACGTCACCGGCGGCTGCATTATCATTCGTCAGCGCGGCACCCGCGTCTATCCGGGCCGCAACGTCGGCCTTGGCAAGGACCACACGCTGTTCGCCACCGCGCCGGGCGTCGTCGTCTTCCATTCGGGCAAGCTCGACCGCAAGTACGTCAGCGTCGACCCGCGGCCGGCTGAGCCGGTGGCCATCGCCGCCGAATAACCGTCGCGGGCCTTCCGGGCGCGCATCGCCCCGGAATAGTATAGAAGCCCGCCGATGAAGTTTCTCGACCAAGCCAAGATCTACCTCCGCTCGGGCGCCGGCGGCGACGGCGCGGTGTCGTTCCGGCGCGAGAAGTTCGTCGAATATGGCGGGCCCGACGGCGGCGACGGCGGCCGCGGCGGCGACGTCGTCTTCGAAAGCGTCGCCGGCCTCAACACGCTGATCGACTTCCGCTATTCGCAGCACTTCAAGGCCGGGCGCGGCCAGCATGGCATGGGTCGCGACCGCACCGGCGCGGGAGCCGACGACCTCGTCATCAAGGTGCCGGTCGGCACGCAGATCATCGACGACGATGATGACCAGACGCTGCTCGCCGACTTCACCCAGGTCGGGCAGCGAATCGTCCTGCTGCGCGGCGGCGAGGGCGGCAAGGGCAACGCTTTCTTCAAGACCTCGACCAACCGCGCCCCGCGCGAGTTCGAACCCGGCGGCGACTTCGCCGAGGCGTGGGTCTGGCTGCGGCTCAAGCTAATCGCCGACGCCGGGCTGCTCGGCATGCCGAACGCGGGCAAGTCGACCCTGCTCAACGCGATCACCAACGCCCACGCCAAGGTCGGGGCGTATCCGTTCACGACGCTCAAGCCCCAGCTCGGCGTCGTCGGGCACAAGGGGCAGGAGTTCGTCATGGCCGACATCCCCGGGCTGATCGCCGGGGCGGCCGACGGCGTCGGCATCGGCGACCGCTTCCTCGGCCATATCGAGCGGTGCCGGATCCTACTCCACCTGATCGACGCGAACGAGCCCGATCCGGTCGAATCGTACGAGATCGTCCGCGACGAGTTGGACGCCTATGGCGCCGGTCTCGAGGCGAAGGACGAGATCATCGCGCTCAACAAGAGCGACCTCGTCGAGCCCAAGGCGTTGGCGAAGAAGAAGAAGGCGCTCGAGAAAGCCAGCGGCAAGCCGGTCTTCGTCCTGTCTGGGGCGACGCGCGAGGGGATGGACGCGGTGCTCGACCGGCTGGTCGAGGCGGTCGGCAAGGCCAAGATAACCGCCAAGGGCGCGGCGAAGGACAAGGCGTGGACGCCGGTCTAACGCGCGCCGACACCCCTGCTCCCGCCGCCGACGACCGCGTCGCGCGCTTCGCGCCGGGACAGTGCCCGCGGCTCGTGGTCAAGATCGGCTCGTCGCTCCTCGTCGGCGACGACGGTGCGGTCCGCCGCGACTGGCTCGCCGGGGTCCTCGCCGACATCGCCGACCGCCGCGCGAGCGGTCAGCAGATCGCGATCGTCACCTCGGGCGCGATCGCGCTCGGGGCGAAGCGGCTCGGCCTGCCGAAGCGCGGGCGAGCGAGCCTCGAGGACGCGCAGGCGGCGGCGGCGACGGGGCAGATTATGCTCGCTTCGTGCTACGCCGAACTGCTCGGGGCGCACGATATCCAGGCGGCGCAGATCCTGCTGACGCTCGGCGATCTTGAGGACCGGCGGCGCTATCTCAACGTCGCCGCGACGCTCGACCGGCTGCTGACGCTCGGCGTCGTGCCCGTGTTGAACGAGAACGACAGTGTCGCGACTGCCGAGATCCGCTTCGGCGACAACGACCGGCTCGCCGCGCGCGCGGGGCAGGCCGGCGGGGCTGCGGCGGTGATTCTGCTGTCCGATATCGACGGGCTGTATTCGGGCGATCCCCGTCGAGATGCCGACGCAACGCTGATTCCGACGATCGACACGATCGACGCGACCGTCGAGGCGATGGCGAGCGCCGAGTCGGGGTCGGGCATCGGCACCGGCGGCATGGCGGCGAAGCTCGCGGCGGCGAAGATCGCACTCGCGGCCGGCATCCACCTCGCGATCGTCGACGGGCGGGTCGACCGCCCGCTCGCGCGCTTCGCCGCGACCGGCCACGGCACGGTGTTCGTCGCCGGCAGCGGCGCGCGCGCGCGCAAGGCGTGGCTCGCCGGGCGGTTGACGGTGGCGGGTCGCATCACGGTCGATGCGGGCGCGGTCGCGGCGCTTGCCACCGGGCGCAGCCTCCTCGCCGCAGGCGCGACGGGCATCGACGGCCGATTTGAACGCGGCGACGTTGTCGAGGTGGTCGGCCCCGGCGGCGCGGTCGCGCGTGGATTGGTCGCCTACGACGCCGCCGATGCCGCGCTGATCGTCGGGCAGCGCAACGAGGCGCAAGCGCCGCTGCTCGGCTACGCCCCGCGTGCGGCGTTGATCCACCGCGACCACCTGGTCTTGCTGTGAGCCCCGAAGCAACGATCGCGGCGATGGGGGCCGAGGCGCGCGCGGTGGCGGCGGTGCTTGCGCGGACCCCGACCGCGGTCAAGGCGGCGGCGGTGCGCGGCGCGGCGGCGGCGATCCGCGCGGCGGCGGGCACGATCCTCGCGGCGAATGCGGCCGACATGGCGGCGGCGCCCGACCTGTCGCCCGCGCTTCGCGACCGGCTGTTCCTCGACGCGGACCGGGTCGAGGCGATGGCGGCGGGGCTCGACGCGGTCGCGGCGTTGCCCGATCCGGTCGGCGCGGCGATCGCGGCGTGGGCGGTACCGAACGGCCTGAAGTTCGAGCGCGTCCGCGTGCCGCTCGGTGTCGTCGGCATTATCTACGAAAGCCGCCCGAACGTCACCGCCGACGCCGGCGCGCTCTGCCTGATGGCAGGCAACGCGGTCATCCTGCGCGGTGGCTCGGAAGCGGCGGGGTCGAACGCGGCGATCCACG
>CAXTPH010000172.1:0-5822 GCA_964245955.1 uncultured Sphingomonadaceae bacterium
GTTGTCAATTTCTCGGAGCTGATAAACAACGTCTCGGTCTTCGGCGGCGACTTCGGCAGCGATCTCGACGGGTTCTATCTCGAAGCCTACAGCGCCCTTGACGCGACCGGAACACGGCTCGGCAGGGTCGAAAGCGGTCCTTGCTGCGATGGGTTCAGTTTTAACGGCGCGACTGTCGCTTTGGGCGCGACTGGCGTGCGATCGATCGCCTTTTTTACCACTGCCGACGGACCGTTTCCTGGAAGCCTTTTCTTCGACGACATCACGGTCAGCGGCGACGTCTCAGCCGTTCCCGAGCCGGCCTCGTGGGCGATGCTCGTCATCGGCTTCGCGGCGATAGGCAGTGTTGTCCGCCGTAGGGCGCAGTCATCGCTGTCACACTGGCATCGGAGCTGATGAGCCGCCTCCACCCTTTCGCGGGGTGACGGTTCGAACAAGCACCGCCTTGCTCCAGGTGCGCAAGCTGGCATCCGCCTTAGCTCGACCGGGAGCCGTTCAGCATCGGTGAGGCCGAATACAATGCTGCGCGAGACTGACGGTCTTGCGCAAATCCCGCGCTGAAGAGCACGGGGCTGATCTAACGTCGCGTTGCGGGTAGGTTTATAGCTAGCTGAACGTCCATGATTGGGCGAAGGCAGACATCCCAATTCCTTGCAACGCGCCCCGCCCGGACCCGCCCCCCTACTGCATCCCCATCGCGTGCACCGCGCCGAGGAACAGCCAGTAGAGCACCCCCGCGATCGCCATCGCGGCGGGGAGCGTCGTCACCCATGCCAGCGCGATGTTGCGGACCGTCGACGCCTGCAGCCCGCCGCCGTCGGCGACCATCGTGCCGGCGACGCCGCTCGACAGGATGTGCGTCGTCGACACCGGCAACCCCTTGAACTGCGCGAGCAGGATCGTCGACGCCGCCATCAGCTCGGCCGCCGCGCCCATGCCGTAGGTCAGATGCGTCTTGCCGATCTTCTCGCCGACGGTGACGACGATCCGCTTCCAGCCGATCATCGTGCCGAGGCCGAGCGCGAGCGCGACCGTCACCTTAACCCAGGTCGGGATGAAGCGCGTGCCGTTCTCGAGCAGCTTCTGATAGTCCTTAAGCTTCTTGTCGCCGCCGTTCGGGAACGCCGCCTTGACCTTGTCGTCGTCCTTGGTGACGAGGCGGAGCGTATCGTAGACGAGGTACATCTCGTTGCGGACGTTCTTCGTCGCCGCCGCCGGCACCGCCTTGAGCGAGCCGTAGCTCTTGAGGTCGCCGTCGATCGCGGTCGAGGCCGCCGACAGCGCGGCATAGACCTCGGGCGTGTCGATCTTCTTGGTTCGCAGTGCGCCCTGCAGCGTCTTGAGCGCGTCGGTCGGCGCGGGCTTGCCGCCGCCCGCGAGCGGATCGAGCACGCCCCGCGCCGCCGCGCTCGCCTCGACGAACTTCGGGGTCGAGCTGTCGGGCATCGTCCGGTTGAGCGCATAGGCGGTCGGGGCGACGCCGATCAGGATCAGCATGATCAGCCCCATGCCCTTCTGCCCGTCGTTGCCGCCGTGCGCGAACGACACCGCGGTGCAGGTGAAGATCAACAGCGCGCGGATGCCCTTCGGCGGCGGCGCGTCGCCCTTCGGCTCCGCATACAGCTGCGGGTCGGGGACGACCTTCTTCATCGCCTTGAGCAGCAGGTACGAGCCGACGAAACCGATCAGCGGGCTGACGAGCAGCGCGAGCAGGACATTGGTCGCCTGGCTCCACTCAACCCCCGACGTGCCGCCCGGCGATCCGGCATTGAGCAGCTGATTGGCGAGGCCGACGCCGAGGATCGAGCCGATCAGCGCGTGGCTCGACGAGTTCGGCAGGCCGAACCACCACGTGCCGAGGTTCCACGTCACCGCCGCGATCAGCAGCGCGAAGATCATCGCATAGCCGCCCGCCGAGCCGACGCCGAGGATCAGGTCGACCGGCAGCAGCGTGATGATCGAATACGCCACCGCGCCGGTCGAGGTCAGCACGCCGATGAAGTTCCAGCACCCCGACCAGACGACCGCAACGACGGGTTTGAGCGAGTGCGTATAGATCACCGTCGCGACGGCGTTGGCGGTGTCGTGGAAGCCGTTGACGAATTCGAAGCCCAGCGCGATCACCAGCGCCAGCCCGAGGAAGGCGAACGCGCCGAGCGCGAGGTTTTCGCCGACCTGCTGCGTGTCGCTGAAGATGCTGTAGCCGGCGAAGGCGAGGCCGCCGAGCAGCACGAGAAGGAAGCCGATCGTTGCGCCGGGATGGACCTTGTGATCCATCGCAGCCCGCGCGGCGTGCGGTTCGTCGGCGCGGGTCGTGCCGGGGTTTGCCATCGTCGCCATCGCCGGATCTCCTTCGAGTCGCGAAATCCTTGGCGGCCAAAGATGACAGTGGCGTTACCGTTTCGCCCCCGAACCCTTCCGTGGCACGCGACAAGCAGGCGCCGACGGAGCCGCTACCGCGTCAGCGCCTCGACCAGCGCGCGGACCTTCGCCTGCCGCCATTGCGGGGTCGGGGCGACCAGCCAATAGGCCCCGGCCGCCGGCTCGGGGTCGCCGAGCGTGACGACGGCGTCGGTCGCCGCGGAGAGCAGGACCGGCACGCGCGCGACGCCGAGCCCCGCCGCCGCCGCGTCGATCGCGAGCCCCGCGTCGGCGACGGTCAGCGCGACCGGGTCACCCGCCGGCCAACCCGCGCCGGGGTACTCGATCCGTCGCTCACGGTCGGCGCCGGCGAGCCCGACGACAACCATCGCCGCCTCGCCGAGTTGCTTGCCGTGGAGCCCCTCGACGTCGGGGGTTGGCCCGTAGGTGACGGCGAGGTCGAGGTTGGCCTGGGTGAAGTCGACGCCGTCGTCCGCCGCGGCAACGACGAAGCGGACGTCGTTGCCCGCCGCATAGGCCGCCAGCCGCGGGGTCAGCCAGCGCGCGGTGAAATCGCGCGGCGCGGCGAGCGTCAGCACCTTTGACCCCTGCGCGTCTTGCAGGATGCGGACCGACTCCTCGAATTCGAGGAACCCAGCCCGCAGCGCCGGCAGCGCGCGCTCGGCCTCGGGCGTTAGTTCGAGGTTGCGCGTCATCCGCTTGAACAAGACCGTGCCGAGCACGTCCTCGAGCGCGCGGATCTGCTGCCCGACCGCCGCCGGCGTCACCGCCAGCTCGTCGGCCGCCTTGGTGAACGACAAATGCCGCGCGGCGGCGTCGAACACGCGCAGCGCGTTGAGCGGAAGGTGGGTGCGCTTCACGACCGATCCTCCCCGCTCGCGGGGAGGAGGACCGCGCCCGCCTTCGGGCGTGGTGGAGGGGCGGTTAGGCGAACTCGCAGTCCGAGCCCGCTTGACCGCCCCTCCACCGTCACAAGTGCGATGGTCCCCCTCCCCGCAAGCGGGGAGGATCGAGCATCGCCCATCAATGCATCACCCGCTTCGCATCGGGCTGGTCGAGCGAGAACAGCGGGATCGCCACCTCGAATAGCTGTTCGCGCGCCGCCATCGTGTAGGAGCCGGCCATCGTGCCGTTCGGCGTCGGCAGCGGGCAGCCGCTGACATAGTCGAACGCCCCGCCGGGGGCGATCACCGGCTGCTCGCCGACGACGCCGTCGCCGCGGATCTCCTCGACCCGGCCGCGGCCATCGGTGATGATCCAGTGGCGGCTGAGCAATTGGACGTCATCGGCTGTCTCGTTCTCGACGCGGACATGATAGCTCCACGCATATTCGCCCGCCTCGGGGTCCGATTGCTCGTCGAGGTAGCGCGGGGCGACGCGGACGGTGATCCCGGCGGTCGTCGCGGCGTAGGGGAAGAACGCCTTCATAGCCCGGCCCTGGTCAGCGCCTGGTCGAGATCGGCGATCAGATCGCGCGGATCCTCGAGCCCGATCGACAGGCGCAGCATCCCCTCGGTGATCCCCATCTCCTCGCGGACGGCGACCGCGACGCTAGCATGGGTGGTCGACGCCGGATGGGTCATCAGCGATCGCGAGTCGCCGAGGTTGTTCGAAATGTCGATCAGTTCGAGCCCGTCGAGCAGCGCGTGCGCCTGCTTCCGGTCGGCGACGAACAGCGCGATGATCGTGCCGCCGCCGTCCATCTGCCGCATCGCGAGATCGTGCTGCGGATGGCTGGCGAGGCCCGGGTAGAGCAGCTTCGGCACGCGGTGTTCGAGCGCGGTCGCGACCTTCGTCGCATTCTCGACCGCGCGGCGAACGCGCAGGTCGATCGTCTCCAATGACTTGAGCACGACCCATGCGTTGAACGCGCTGAGCACCGGGCCGGTGTGGCGGGCCATCGCCAGATAGACGTCGTTGATCCACTGCGCCGAGCCGAGCACCGCCCCGGCGAGCACCCGCCCTTGCCCGTCCATGTGCTTGGTCGCCGAATGCGCGACGACGTCGGCGCCCATCAGGAACGGCTTCTGCAGCACCGGCGAGGCGAAGGCGTTGTCGACCACCACCAGCGCCCCCGCGTCGTGGCCGATCTCGGCGACGGCGGCGATGTCGACGATGTCGAGCGTCGGGTTCGCCGGGGTCTCGAGGAAGAACGCCCGCGTGTTCGGCTTCCGCGCCTTCGCCCACGCATCGTTGTCGCGCCCGTCGACGATCGTCGTCTCGATGCCGAAGCGCGGCAGGATCGTATCGACCAGCACGCGGCACGACCCGAACAGCGCACGCCCCGCGACGAGATGGTCGCCCGCCGACAGATGGCTGAGCAGCGCGGTCGACATCGCCGCCATGCCGGTCGCGGTGGCGCGGCACGCCTCCGCGCCTTCGAGCAGGCACAGGCGTTCTTCCAGCATGGCATTGGTCGGGTTCTGCAGCCGCGAATAGGTCATGCCGAGCCGCTCGCCGCGGAAACGTGCGGCAGCCTCCTCGGCGCTGTCGTAGGCAAAGCCCGAGGTGAGGAAGATCGCCTCCGACGTCTCGCCATATTCGGAGCGCGCGGTGCCGCCGCGCACCGCCTGCGTCGCGGGGTGCCACGTGGCGGTGACCGCACGATCCTGTCCGGTGAAGCGTTTCATGCACGCGGACTTAGCGGGCGGGACCCGCCGGCGCAACGCGGGGGTCGGCGACAACGACCCCGCCCTTCATCACCAGCACGACATGCGACAGCGCGGCGAGGTCGGCCGAGGGGTCGCCGTCGACCGCGATCAGGTCGGCGAGCAGGCCCGGGCGGACGCTGCCGCGGTCGGCAAGGTGGAAGATCGCCGCGTTGCCCGCCGTCGCCGCCGCGAGCACCGCGACCCGGCTCATGCCGCCTGCCGCCATCAGCCGCAGCTCGCGCGCATTTTCGCCGTGCGCGAACACCCCGACGTCGCCGCCGACGCACATCGGCACGCCCGCCTTGAGCGCGAGCGCGAAACTCGACCGCGACTCCGCGACCGCCGGCGGCGCGGGATCGCGCCCGTCCCACCCGCGGTAGCGCGACACCGCGTCGGCGGCGGCAAGCGTCGGGCAGAGCGCGATGCCCGTCGCCCGCATCGCGGCGAACAGCGCGGGCGTGCCGCCATAGCCGTGCTCAATCGTGTCGACCCCGGCCGCGATCGCCCGGCGCATGCCCTCGGCGGTCGACGAGTGGACCGCGACGATGCGGCCAGCGTCGTGCGCGGCGGCGGTGGCGGCGGCGAGCTCGGCCGCGGAGAAGGTCGCGCGGCTCGGCTCGCCCTTGCCCCAGCGATAGTCGGCGTACAGCTTGACGACGTCGGCCCCGCCCGCGATCTGCCGCCGCACCGCGCGAGCCAGGTCGGGCCCGTCGGCCTCCTCGGCCCCCTGCGGCACCGCGACCCCGGGCTCGAACCCCTTCGGTCCGTACGCGCCTGTCGCGACGAGCG
>CAXTPH010000173.1:0-5812 GCA_964245955.1 uncultured Sphingomonadaceae bacterium
TGTCGACGATCAACGTCCGCTCGCTGTCGGGCTTCAACCAGCGGGTCCGCGAGGCTAAGGCATCGGCGAAGCCGTTCATCCGCAAGGTCCACACCGGCTACGACGACGACGGCCATGCGATCTACGAGGAGGAGACGCTCGATTTCGAGGTGCTGCCGCTGATCGTCGTCGTCGTCGACGAGCTCGCCGACCTGATGATGACCGCGGGCAAGGAGGTCGAATTCCTCATCCAGCGGCTGGCACAGAAGGCCCGCGCCGCCGGCATCCACCTGATCATGGCGACGCAGCGCCCGTCGGTCGACGTCATCACCGGCGTGATCAAGGCGAACCTGCCGACGCGGATCAGCTTCTCGGTGACGTCGAAGATCGACAGCCGCACCATCCTCGGCGAGCAGGGGGCCGAGCAGCTGCTCGGCAAGGGCGACATGCTCTACATGCCCGGCGGCAAGCAGGTCGTTCGTGTCCATGGCCCCTTCGTCAGCGACGAGGAGGTCGAGGCGGTCGCCGACTATTGCCGGACGCAGGGCCGCCCCGACTATGTCGACGCGGTTACCGAGGAGCCGGTCGACGGCGACGGCGTCTTTGGCCTCGACTTGGGCGAAGGCGGCGGCGAGGAGGCCGAGACCTACAAGAAGGCGATCATGATCGTCGCCGAGAGCCGCAAGGCGTCGACGAGCTACCTCCAACGCCAGCTTCGCGTCGGCTACAACAATGCCGCACGGCTGATCGAGCGGATGGAAAAGGACGGCTATGTCGGCGTCGCCGACCATGTCGGGCGGCGCGAGGTGCTGATCGATCCCGACGGGACGCGGCTCTAACGGCGTAAGACCCGGGCTACAACGGGTTTCAAAGGTGAGCCGGATGCCGGGAGGGTTCGGCCCCGGTTCGCACCCCAGCCATTTGACTGGCGGGAAATATCGCCCCGCACGACTACGCGCACAGCCGCTATCGGCCACGCCACGAGCGGATTCAACCCACCGCACGTCGCGTCGGTCGACGCCGCTACCGGCGACAAATACCGCTTGCGGTTGACGTAGCGTCATCGGTTACGACTCGGGCCATGAACAGCCTGTCGATCACCGAAGTCTGCCGCCGCACCGGGCTTAGCGCCCGCGCGCTGCGCTTCTACGAGGCGCGGGGACTGGTCCGCGCGCAGCGGTCCGCGGCGGGGCAGCGGCGCTACGGCGCCGACGAGGTCGCGCGACTCCACCAGGTCACCGTCCTCAAGCGCGCCGGCTTCAGCCTCGCGCAGATCGGCGCGCTGACGAGCGACCGCTGGCTCGATCTCGACCGGCTGATCGCGACTCAGCTCGCCGACCTCGCCGCCCGCCGCGCGGCGATCGACGAGGCGGTGGCCGGGCTGCGCGCCGCCCAGGGCGCACTGACCGCCGACGCGACGATCGACATCGACACGTTCTGCATCCTGATCAAGCAAGGAGAAAAGACGATGACCGACCAGAAGGAAGCGTGGCAGAAGGTTGCCGACCGCTATTATTCCGCCGAGGATCAGGCGCGCTGGGCCGAGAAGATGGCGGCGGTCCCGGCCGACTTCGATCCCGCGGCGTATCAGGCGAAATGGGCCGACCTCGGCGGGCGCATCGCCGCCGACCTGCCGCTCGACCCCGCGTCGGACGCGGCGCAGGCGCATCTTGCCGAATGGAACGAGCTGCTAAAGCCGTTCAACATGGCCGCCGACGCGCGGATGAAGACCGAGACGGTGGCGATGTACGACCGCATGGACGAATGGTCGGGTGACGCCTCGCCGGGCTTCACCAAGACGGTGTGGGACTTCATCAAGGCGGCGGCTGTGGCGCGGCGCTGAGCCGTCGCGCCGTCCAGCGCGCGGGAATGCGACGGTTCACGCGAAGATCGTCGCGCTTTAGCCAATCGCGGCGAAGCTGACGTGTCCGCGCGCGTCGCATGCCTTCACCGGCACCGGCACGTCGGCCTGGAGGTGCGAGATCCAGCACTCGTCGAGGACCGAGCAGAAGCAGGCGGTCGGAACGACGCTGTACCGAGCGTTGTCGAACGCATTCCACGCGGCGAGGCTGGCGGCGACGCGCGGCAGCTTCCACGACATCACCGCACGGCTGTCGCCGGCGGGGATGTACGATCCCCCGACCGGCGACTGGAGGATGTAATCGCCGTCGGCCGCTTTCGGATTATAGCCGATCAACGCGCGCGGCCCGCGCATCGGCACGCCGTTCTTCGCCAGCTCGAACCAGATCACCCGCGCGGTGCCGGTGCCGACGTTGCTGACATCAAGCTGGAGGGCGCGCTCACCGTTGACGACGTTCGATGTGCCGAACTGCAGGATCGGCGTCGCGTTGGCGCGGACCAGCCGGCTGTTCTCGGTCACCAGCCGCTCCATCGTGTGGCCGGTATGCTGCGCGGTGATCAGCGACGCGACCGACAGCGCGAGCACCGACAGCGCCAGCGCGAGGTCGAGCCACTTGATGCCGGTGCCGCCGTGGTGCGGGTGCGGGCCTTCGGGTTCGTCGATCATCGCGTCGGCACCGGCATTTCCCCCGTGTAGTCGTAAAGGCCGCGCTTCGTCTTCTTGCCGAGCCAGCCGGCCTCGACATACTTCACCAGCAGCGGCGCCGGGCGGTACTTCGGGTCGCCTGTCGCATCCTGCATCACCCGCATGATCGACAGCAAGGTGTCGAGCCCGACGAAGTCGGCGAGCGTCAGCGGCCCCATCGGGTGGTTCGCGCCGAGCCGCAGCCCGGCGTCGATGTCGACGACCGAGCCGACGCCCTCGCCCAGCGCGAAGATCGCCTCGTTGAGCATCGGGCACAGCACGCGGTTGACGATGAACGCCGGCGCGTCGGCGGCTTCGATCGCGGTCTTGCCGAGCTTCGTTGCGAAGCCGTGCATCGCCGCTGCCGTCGCGTTCGATGTCGCGAGGCCGCGGATGATCTCGACGAGCGCCATCAGCGGCACGGGATTGAAGAAATGGACGCCGGTGAAGCGGTCGGGCCGGTCGGTCGCGCTAGCCAGCCGGGTGATCGAGATCGACGAGGTATTTGTCGCGATCAGCGCCGCGGGCTTCAAGCGCGGGCAGAGGTCGGCGAAGATCTTGGCCTTTATCCCCTCGTTCTCGGTCGCCGCTTCGATGACGAGGTCGGCGTCGGCGAACGCGGCGCTGTCGGTCGCCAGCGCGATCCGGGCGAGCGCGGGTTCGACGGCGGCGGCGTCGACCGCGCCTTTCTTGACGCCGCGCGCCAGATTGCTGGCGATCGTCGTCCTCGCCGCCTCGACGCGGTCGATCGCGACGTCGGACAGGATCACGTCGTACCCGGCGAGCGCCGCGACATGCGCGATGCCGTTCCCCATCAAGCCCGCGCCGATGACCCCGATGATCTGCATGCTGTCGCGTCCCCGTGTGTACGAGGATGTCATAGCGAGACGGCAAGGCGCTTGCCTAGCTGCGGCGCACGGATAGGTGGCCAGCGGACACCGTTAACCAGAAGTTGACTCGCGATTTGGCGCCGCGCACCATCTGTACGTGTTCGTTGCGAGGGGTGCGACATGCGTTTGTTGAAATTGATCGGGACTGCGGCGCTGCTTTCGTTCGCCGGCGCGGCGACGGCGGCGCAGATGTTTCATCTGACCTATACGACGAACGTCGACGCGGTCAGCGGGCCGGCGGTAACATTCGACGCGACCGTGACCACCGACGACGGCCAATTCTACGGGGCTCCCGGCTATCAGGTCACGTCGATAAGCGGCTTCCGCGGATCGCAGGCTGTCAGCTTCGACCTGACTGCGTTCGACGACGAGATTTATTATCCGGGCGACGCGAGCGGCAAATACGTCGATAATTTCGGGCTCGATTTCATGGCTGGCGGGACGAGTTACACGCTGTATCGCGGCTCCGGCGACTTCGCCTATCACGAGTTCGACGGATCGACCGGCCGGCTGGTGTTCGACGATTCGATCTCGCTGACGCCCGTCGTCGGCGGAACGGTGCCCGAGCCGGCGGTATGGGCGATGCTGCTGGTCGGCTTCGCGGGGCTGGGCAGTGTCATGCGCCGGCGGCGGGCCATGGTCGCCACCTGAGTCGACACCCGGCGCGGCTAGCGCTTGACGAGCCCCGCGGCGAACAGGCTGCGTGCGGTGTCGACGATCGTTTCGGCGGCGGGGCGGGGGTTCCAGCCGATCGTTGCGCGGGCATGGCCGGAATCGCCGATCCGGCTGCGGCCGAGTTCGGGCAAGACGAGCTTGATCTGCGGATCGAACAATGCCGATAGGCGGACGAGAAAGTTCGGCAGCTTCATCGTCGGCACACGCTTCGCCTGATCGGCCAGGCGGCTTTTGAGGATCGTGGCGACGTCGGCCATCGCCAGGTGCTCGCCCGAACACAGGAAGCGGTCGCCGTCGATCCCCGGCGTCGTCATTGCCGACACGTGCGCGGCGGCGATGTCGCGGACGTCGCAGATGCCGAAACCCAGCGCCGGCAAACCCGGCAGTTCGCCGTTGAGCATCTTCGTCACCACCGCGAGCGACCCCGAGAAGTCGCCGCCGAGCACCGGGCCGAGGACGAGCGCGGGGTTGATCGTGCAATATTCCATGCCGCCGCCATGTGCCGCGACCCAGTCGCGCGCGGCGCGCTCGGCGATCGTCTTCGACTTGGCGTAGGCGTTGGTCGCGGGCGAGGCGAGGTCGCTCCAATCTGCTTCGGTGTAGGTCCGGTCCTTGCCCGTCATGCCGTAGTACATCGCCGCGACCGACGAGGTCATCACCACCCGCTTGACCCCCGCCGCCTGCGCCGCGCGGAGCAGGCGCAGCGCACCGTCGCGCGCGGGGACGATCAGGTCATCGTCGGTCCGTTCTGCGCCGGTCGGCAGCGGCGAGGCGATGTGCTGAACGAAGTCGCAGCCCGCGGTCGCTTCGGCCCAGCCGGCGTCGCTTGTCAGGTCGGCGGCGGTGAGCGGCAGTTGCTCGGCGGTTAGGCCGAGGCCGGCGCGGACCCCGTCCGCCGTGGCGAGGCTGCGGATCGTGCCGCTCACCGACCAACCGTCGGCCACCAGCGCCTTGACGACGTAACCGGCGATATACCCCGATGCGCCGGTAACGAGGACTTTGCCCCTGCTCATGCCGATGCTCCCCCTGCCTGCGGCGACCGTAAGAGGCGGCCGCAGGCGAGTCGAGCGATCGAGTATTACTCAGGCCGCGGTTTACGCCGCCTTCGGCGCCGATTCGCGGACGCCCGCGTCGACGTGATCCTCGAACTGCGCGAAGTTGGCGACGAACATGCCGACGAGCGCCTTCGCCTTGGCGTCGTAGGCGTCCTTGTCGGCCCAGGTTTCGCGCGGGTTAAGAATGCGCGGCTCGACGCCCGGCACCGACACCGGCACCTGGAAGCCGAAGTTCGGGTCGGTGCGGAACTCGGCGTTGTTGAGCGTCCCGTCGAGCGCGGCGTTGAGCAGCGCGCGGGTGACCTTGATCGGCATCCGCTTGCCGGTGCCGTAGATGCCGCCGGTCCAGCCGGTGTTGACCAGCCAGCAGTCGACCCCGCCCTTGGCGATCCGCTCCTTGAGCAGATTGCCGTAGACCGACGGGTGGCGCGGCATGAACGGCGCGCCGAAGCACGTCGAGAAGGTCGCGTCGGGCTCGGTGACGCCGATCTCGGTCCCGGCGACGCGGGCGGTGTAGCCGCTAAGGAAATGGTACATCGCCTGTTCGGGCGTCAGCTTGGCGATGGGAGGAAGAATACCAAACGCGTCGGCGGTGAGCATGATGACGTTCGCCGGCACCGGGCCGAGGTTGTCGGCGCTGGCGTTGGGGATGAAGTCGATCGGGTACG
>CAXTPH010000174.1:0-5801 GCA_964245955.1 uncultured Sphingomonadaceae bacterium
TTGACCGGTCCGGGATGCTTGCCGGGATTGTGGATGGCCGCCACCCGCTCGCGAGCCAGCGCAGCCAATTCATCGCTGGTACGGGCGCCGACCAGCGCCTCACGCGCTTCGCGACTGAGCTTGCCAACCTCGACAAGCGCACGTGCGCCACCGACCGGTATATCAATCTGCGTCATACCTGTCCCGATGATCCGGCTCCATTGCACGATTTGCGAGTTCTCGTGCCTTTTTGCCATCGCCTCGTCGCCGAGCATCTCGGGAATAAAGACGGATCCATCCGCGAGAAGCAGAATGACTGAACCAACGCCCGCGGCAATACCGGTGGCAATCGCGAGCACTCCAAGCTCTGGTGCAAGAGCGATCACGAAAGCCGCACCCGCGATCACGCCGATCGCATCGACCGCAACTCCGATGCCGTCGGCCACCTTCTTGTGCCGGAGCAGATACTGGTGCGCCGGTCCCCAGACGTCGTCGCGGATGGCCCCGATGATCGCCTGCGACGCCGCATCTGCGCCTGCGAATTTGCGATCTCGGCTTGACCCTCAAGCTCCATCGCTCGCCAGAAAATCTGTTCGACCCGGGCGATGAAGCCGTGCGCAGCGGCGGGTGGCGGCGGCGGTGGCGGCGGCGCCGAGACGTGCAGCTTGAGCACGTTCAAATACGTCCCGTGTCCATCCGCCTGACGCTGGGCGTGGCGGAGGACGGTGAGCGTCAGGCCATCCGACCAGGTAATTCCGCACCGTCGGTCGACCGCACGGTCGGTGAACTGGCCGAGACGTTGCATCGCCTCCTGCATACTAGAGTATGGATAAAAGATGTCGCCCATATCGATCATCTGCCCGTTCAAGCAAAGCTACTTTGGCGCGTGTACGCTATTCTACTAAACCTAGAGTAAAGCTGACGCCGATCAAAGCGGTAGTCGCGATTTTAGCGTATCCGATTCTATCCCTCCCGCTCGATCCGCACCGGCACCGACTTCGCCGCAAGCACGAAGCTCTGCTCGGCGTGGTGCGACAGCGGGATGAGGACGTTCGCCTCGGGGTAATAGGTGCCGATGCAGCCCGCGGGCAGCGAGTACGGCGTCACGCGCAGGCCGCCGAGGCGGCGCTTGACGCCGTCGCCGTACTCGGTCCTGAGCGCGACGGTGTCGCCCTCAACGAGGCCGTGGACCGCCATGTCGGCGGGCGAGATGAACAGCACGTCGCGGGTGCCCTTCACCCCGCGGAAACGGTCGTAATAACCGTAGACCGTGGTGTTGAACTGGTCGTTCGACCGCAAGGTGATCAGCCGCATCAGCCCCGGTGCGTCGGCGAACCCCGCGGCGTCGAGCATGCGCGGCACGGCGAACTCGGCCTTGCCGCTCTTGGTCTCGAAATGGCGGTCGCGCGCCTTGTTGCCTTTGTAGAAGCCGCCGGGGGTGAACAGCTTGGCGTTGAACCCGGCGAAGAACTGCGGGTAGGTCTCGGCGATCGCGTCGCGTACCTTGCTGTAGTCGCCGACCCATTCGGCCCATGGCAGCTTCGGGTTGGGGGCGAGCGTCGCCTCGGCGATCGCGGCGACGATCGCGGCTTCGGACAGCAGGTGCGGCGATGCCGGGGTCCGTTCGCCGACCGAGCCGTGGATGCAGCTCGTCGAATCCTCGACGCTGACCGCTTGCGGTCCCGACGCCTGGACGTCGCGCTCGGTCCGCCCGAGGCACGGCAGGATATAGGCGACCTCGCCGGGAACGAGATGGCCGCGGTTGAGCTTGGTCGCGATATGCACCGTCAGGCGCAGCTTCTTCCATGCCGGCACCATCCGCCCGGTGTCGGGAACCGCGCGGAGGAAGTTGCCGCCGAGCCCGATGAACGCCGTGACCGAGCCGTCGACGATGCCCTCGCACGCCTCGACGGTATTGAGGCCCTTGGTCCGGGGGGCGGTGAAGCCGAACTGCGCCTCGAGCTTGTCGAGCGGGACGAGCTCGGGCTTCTCGGCGATGCCGACGGTGCGCTGCCCCTGGACGTTGCTGTGGCCGCGCACCGGGCAGACCCCCGCGCCCTCGCGCCCGATATTGCCGCGGAGCAGCAGCAGGTTGACGATCATCTCGACATTCTCGATGCCGTGGACGTGCTGGGTCAGCCCCATGCCATAGACGCCGATGACGCGCTTGGCGGTGATATAGACCCGTGCCGCCGCCTCGATATCGGCGCGCGGCAGGCCCGACGCCGTCTCGATCGCGTCCCACGTCGTCGCTCGCGCGGCGGCGGCGAACACGTCGAAGCCGTGGCAATGTTCGGCGATGAAGGCGTGGTCGAGCACGTCGCCGCGGGCGTCGTCGGCCTCGATCGTGGCTTTGCACATGCCCATCAAAACCGCGATGTCACCGCCGGCGCGGACCTGGTGGTACTGCGACGAGATCCGCGTCTCGCCGTGCGTCGCCATCTCGATCGGGTTCTGCGGATCGGTGAAGCGCTCGAGGCCGCGTTCGACCAGCGGGTTGAAGGTGACGATGGTGCAGCCGCGCTTCGCCGCCGCGCGGAGCGGGTGGAGCAGGCGCGGCGAGTTCGACCCGACGTTCTGGCCGAAGAAGAAGATCGCATCGCAATGATCGAAGTCTTCGAGCTTGGTCGTGCCGACCGGCACGCCGATCCGGGTCTTGAGCGCGACCGAGGTCGTCTCGTGGCACATGTTCGAGCTGTCGGGCAGATTGTTGTTGCCGTACATCCGCGCGAGCAGCCCGTACATGTACGACGTCTCGAGGCTGGCGCGGCCGCTGGCGTAGAACACCACCGACTTGGGGTCGAAGGTGTTGAGTTCGGCCCCGATCTCGGCAAACGCGGTCGCCCATGGCACCGGCAGGTAGCGGTCGCTGGCCGCATGATAGCGCAGCGGTTCGGTCAGGCGGCCCTGCTGCTCGAGATCATAGTCGCGCCAGCCGAGCAGGCCGGTGACGGTGTGGCCGGTGAAGAACTTGCCGTCGGCGCGGTGGCTGGTCAGCTCCCACGCGGTCGCCTTGGCGCCGTTCTCGCAGAATTCGGCGGGGTGCGCGTTCGCCGGCTTCGACCAGGCGCACGAGACGCAGGCGAAGCCGTCGGTCTTGTTCTGGCGCAGCAGTTCGCGCGTCACGCCGGCGACGTTGCCCTCGCGCGGCAGAATCTCGGCGACCGAGCGCAGCGACCCCCAACCGCCGGCGGGTCCGGCGTAGGGCGTAAAGTCGGGCTTGGTCATGATCGATCCCACTGCGAGGCTGGACGTGCAACGCGGGCCGACTATGCCGGTTCAATGGTAGTTGAGCAAAAGCCGGCGGCGGACGTGGTGTCGCGGGTCCAGTGGCGCGACGGCGCCGCGAGCGACGGGGTCCGGACGCTCGCCGCCGAATGCCCGGTCGCGATCGTCGTCAACGGCTCGACGCTGGCGGTGATGCTCGCGACGCCCGCCGACCTCGCCGACTTCGCGATCGGCTTTCTTGTCACGGAGGGCATCGTTGCGACGGCGACGGAAGCGGGCGTAGCCGAGGTCGTCGGCCATGCCAGCGGGATCGAGGTGCGGCTCTGGCTGGCCGACGACCACGCCGCTGCGATCGCGGCGCGGCGCCGGACGATGGCGGGACCGACCGGGTGCGGGCTGTGCGGGATCGAGAGCCTCGACGCGGCGGCGCGCGCCCCGCGTTGCGTCGAGGCGGCGGGACCGCGCCCGTCGCCCGCCGCGATCGTCGATGCGATGGCCGGACTGAGCGCCGGGCAACCGCTGGGACGGGCGACGCGCGCGGTCCACGCGGCGGCGCTGTGGCGGCGCGGCGCGCCGCTGATCGTCCGCGAGGACGTCGGGCGGCACAATGCGCTCGACAAGCTCGCCGGTGCAGTGGCGCGCGCCGGCATCGACGCCACCGACGCGATGCTGCTGCTGACCAGCCGCGTGTCGCTCGAGATGGTGCAGAAGGCGGCGATGCTCGGCGCACCGGTGGTCGTCGCGGTGTCGGCCCCGACCGGCCTGGCGCGCGATGTCGCCGCCGCCGCCGGGCTGACCCTCGTCGCGGTCGCGCGCGCCGATGGCTTCGAAGTCTTCACCCGCTCCGAACGGATCGACTGGCCCGATCGAACATTGCAGCGGGGTGCCGACGCAGCAGGGAAAAACGATGACTGAGCGCCCCGGGCTGCTCCGGCTCGACGCGGCACTGGCGCGCCTCGAGCGGCCGCTGGTGCTGGCGATGCTCGCGCTCGGCTTCGTCATCCGCATCGGCTGGCTGTTCCTCGCGCCGGCCGAGCGGTTGCGCCCGCACAAGTCGGAGATGTGGCACGTCGCGGCGACCTTCGCGCAGACCGGGCGGCTCGCCGACGCCTATGCCCCCGGCAGCGGCATCAGCAGCCACGTCGGGCCGTTCAACACGATGGTCGAGGGGCTGGTCTACCGCGCCTTCGGGGTCGGCTCGCTGACCTCGGAGCTGATCCTCGCGCTGCTCGCGGCGGCGGTCGTCTGCACCCTGTTCTGGCTGTTGTACCGCGTCGCCGGCGTGCTCGGCATCGCCGTCGCGCCGCGGCTGGCGGCGCTCGCGGTCTTGCTGTTCGTGCCGGTCAATTTCTATGTCGAGGTCGTCGACTTTCGCATCCGCGAGGGCGCGTTCGGGGCGCTGCTGGCGGTGGCGCTGCTGTGGTGGCTGCTCCGGCTCGACGCCGCCGGGCCGCTCGGATGGCGCAGCGTGGCGCGCTTCGGGCTGGCCGCGGGGTTCGCCTTCCTGATCAACCCCGGCATCGCGCTCGCCGCTTATGCCGGGCTCGGGCTGGTCGCGCTCCACCACCTGCCGGTCCGCCGCTGGCCGCTGGCGGCGGTGCTGCTCGCCGCTGGCTTCGTCGCGGTCAACGGCGCGTGGATCGTCCGCAACGAGCTGGTCTATCACCGCTTGATGGTCAGCCGCGGCAATTTCGGGATGGAGCTCGACACCGCCAACCACGCCGCCGCGGTCGATCCGGTCGATCCGCGCGCGGTGTTCGTCGCCCGTTCGGCGGCGATCCACCCGTTCTTCAGCGCCGCCGCGCTCGCCCGGCTCAAGACCTTCCCCGACGACGCGACCTATTTCGCGACGCTGGGCAAGGAGGCGAATGCATGGATTGCGGCGCACCCGGGCGACTTTGCGCGCATCACGCTGCGCCATCTGCGCGAGCTGTATTTCCCGCCGGCTTGGCTGTTCGACCAATATGGCGCGGGATCGGTGCGCGGCGTCGGCGCGCGGCAGGCACTCGTCTGGGCGGTCAGCGCGCTCGGGCTGATCGGCCTCGCCGGGGGGCTGGTCGACCGGTCGCGCCAGTATCTCTTCGTCGCGCTGACGATCCTGTTTCCGACGTTGCTGTACATCGTCGTCCAGCCGACGCTGCGCTACCGCTACGCCTTCGCCGGGTTGCTGACTTTTCTCGCCGCCGGGCTGCTCTGGCGGCTCATCGCCGGCCGGCCCGATCGACGCGGCGCGGCGATTTGACCGCCGCGCCGGCGTCGCTTACTCGGCGGCCTGGAGCTTGGCGTCCTTCGCCCGCTCGATTGCCTCGTTGAGCAGGTCGGCGGCGCCGGCGGCGTCCTTCCACGCGCCGATCGTCACCCACTTGCCCTTCTCCAGATCCTTATAGTGCGCGAAGAAATGCGCGATCTGCTCGATCAGCGTCGTCGGCAGGTCGTCGGTGCCCTTGACGTTCGAGTAGAACGGATGAAGCGCGTCGACCGGCACTCCGATCAGTTTCTCGTCGCCGCCGCCCTCGTCCTCCATCACCAGCGCGCCGATCGGGCGGACGCGGACGACCGCGCCGGGCACGAGCGGGTGCTGACCGACCACGAGC
>CAXTPH010000175.1:0-5791 GCA_964245955.1 uncultured Sphingomonadaceae bacterium
TTTGTGTCGCGGGTCGTGCCCGAGCTGCAGCGGCGCGGCCTGTTCCGCCGCGAGTACGAGGGGACGACGCTCCGCGACCATCTCGGCCTGCCGCGGCCGGCGAACCGGTCCTTCGCCGACCCTGCGGCGCAAGCGCTGGCGAATTAGCCGCGGCTGCACTAGCCCGCACCAGTGACGATCGCCGATCCTACCGATGGCACTCTCGCGGAGCCTCGCCTCGCCCGCACAATCGGCCGCTGGGGGCTGACCGGCCTGACGATAAACTGCGTCGTCGGGGCGGGGCTGCTCGGCCTGCCCGGCAAGGTCTTCGCGCTTGCCGACTCGGCAACCGGCTGGGTTGTCGCGGCAGCAGGTGTCCTGGCACTGGCAGCGGCGCTATGCCTCGCCGAACTCGGTAGCCGGATGGACGGCAGCGGCGGCCCGGTCGAATATTGCCGCGCCGCCTTCGGCCCGGCGGCGGGATTTGCGGCCGGCTGGCTGCTGTGGACCGCGACCGTCCTCGCGGCGGCGGCGCTGCTCAACCTGTTCGCCGCCCTGGTCGCGCCAAGCCTGCGCGCCGCGGTGATCGTCGGCACGGGCGCCGGACTGACCCTGCTGGCGGCACCGGGAGCAGCGCGATCGACGACAGCGAGCGGCGCGCTCGCGATGCTCAAGCTCATCCTCTTCGCCGGCGTGGCGATCGCCGGCATGGCGGCACCCTCCGCTCCGGCCTCGCTGCCCCACGGAGCGCCCCATCCGGCAGCAGCGCTCGTGCTCGTCTTCTTCGCCTTCGTCGGTTTCGAGCGGCCGACGGCGATGGCCGGCGAGGTGGCGGACGCACGGCGGGCGCTGCCGTTTGCTTTAATCGTCGGCATGATCGTCGTTGCTGTCTTGTACGGCGGCGTCATTACCGCATGCTGGCGCGCTCTGCCCGGCCTTGCGGCAAGCGACCAGCCGGTCGGCGATCTCGCGGCGCGACTGTTCGGTCCGCGTCTGGCGGGTGGCCTCGACGTCGCGGCGGCGTTGATCGTGCTCGGCACGGCGACGAGCCAGTGGATCACCGCGCCGCGCCTGTTGCTGGCGATGTCGTCGGGTGGGCAACTGCCGCCGATCCTCAGCCGCGTCGCACCGCGCCGCCGCACGCCCGACGTCGCCATCGTCGTCACCGGCATTATCGCCGTCGCCCTCGCGCTTCCAGGCGACTTCGCGAGCAGCGCGGCCGCCTCGAGCGCATCGCGCCTGCTGATCTTCATCGGCTGCGCTGCTGCTTTACTGAGACTGCGTCAGCGGGCGGGTGCACCGGAAGCGCGCTTCCGCTTGTGGGCGGGGTCGGCCGTCGCCACCTGCGTTATCGTGGCTTGTGCGGCGTTGCTGCTTGCCAGCTGGGCCGAACTCGGGCGGCTCGGTGTCGTGATCGCTTTTGGAGGTGCGCTTTGGCTGATCTCGAACCGGTACCGCACTTTGTGACCTCGGCCGCCGGTCTGACAGTCGCGCCGTGCGGCCCGGTGCTGGGCGCGGAGGTCACGGGCCTCGACGTCGAGCGTGTCGGCTCGCCCTTGATCGCGGCGGCGCTGCGCGCGCTGATCCTCCGGCATAAGGTGCTGTTTTTCCGTGACTTCGACCTGAGCCACGGGCAGCACCTTGCACTCGGACGAGTGTGGGGCGAGCTCGAAGGGCATCCGGTCATCAACCACGTGCCCGGCTATCCCGAGATCCTCGACATCCGCGGCGCGGAGGGGCGTGTCGAGGATGCCGACGACGACCGCCGGTTCCGCGCCCTCGACAAGTGGCACAGCGACGTCACCTTTCGCGCCGCGCCGTCGATGGGGGCGGTCTTGCGGGCGCGCGAGCTGCCGGCGATCGGCGGCGATACGCTCTGGGTCGATGCCGCTGCCGCCTACGACGGCCTGACCGACGCGGTGCAGGCAAAGATCGCCGGCCGCACCGCGACCCACGACCTGCTGTTCGACTTCGGCGACCGCGTGTCGCCGGAACGACGGGCTGCGCTGTCGACCGAGTTTCCGCCGCAGCATCACCCCATCGTTAGAACCCACCCCGAAACCGGGAAATACGTTCTGTTTGTCAACGCCAGTTTCACCCGCCGGATCGACGGCATGGCGGACGACGAGAGCGCCGCGCTGCTCGCGCACCTGCTCGACCAGTTCAAGGTGCCCGAATATCAGGTCCGCTTCCGTTGGACCCCGAACGCCGTCGCGATCTGGGACAATCGCGCGACGCAGCACTACCCGGTCGCCGACTATTGGCCGGCGCGGCGGAGGATGGAGCGGGTGACGATCGCCGGCGACGTCCCGCGCTGAGCCGGTCGTTCGACACGAGCGGCGTCGGCTGGAACGAAGGATGCGGGACTCCGCGAGTCGCTCAAGACGCCGCCGCGTCGTCCTTCGTGTCGAAGTCGGCGGCGTCGTGGCGCTCACGAAGCTGTTCGGCCGGGTCGCCGAACACGCGGTTGACGCGCCGCCCGCGCCGGACCGCCGGTCGCGCGCCGATCTGATCGGCCCAGCGAACAACGTTCGTGTAGTCCTGCACCGACAGGAACTCGCCCGCCTCATAGACGAGACCTTTGACGAGGCTGCCGTACCACGGCCATGTCGCGATGTCGGCGATCGTGTATTCTGCGCCGGCGAGATATTCATGGTCGGCCAGGCGCTTGTCGAGCACGTCGAGCTGGCGTTTCACCTCCATCGCGAACCGGTCGATCGCGTACTCGATCTTGATCGGGGCATAGGCGTAGAAGTGACCGAAGCCGCCGCCGAGATACGGGGCCGAGCCCATCTGCCAGAACAGCCACGACAGGCACTCCGCCCGCGCGGCAGGCTCGGTCGGCAGGAACGCGCCGAACTTCTCCGCCAGATAGACTAGGATCGCCCCGGATTCGAACACCCGGATCGGCGCGGGGCCCGACCGGTCGAGGAGTGCCGGTATCTTCGAATTCGGATTGACCGCGACGAAACCGCTGGAGAACTGGTCGCCCTCGCTGATCCGGATCAGCCACGCGTCGTACTCGGCACCCGCATGGCCGAGCGCCAGCAGCTCCTCGAGCATCACGGTCACCTTCACACCGTTGGGCGTCGCCAGCGAATAGAGCTGGAGCGGGTGACGGCCGACCGGCAGGTCCTGCTCGCGCGTCGCACCAGCGATAGGCCGGTTGATGTTGGCGAAGTTGCCACCGTTCGCCTTGTTCCAGGTCCAGACCTTGGGCGGCGTGTAGTCGGGGGCATCGGTCATGGCAGCAGCTTTACTCCGGGCCGGTCGACGACGCTAATCGGCATGGGGATCGACCTCGCGGATGGGCAGATCCCAATGATTGAGCGTCAGCTCCCACCGCCGCTGCTCGGCCTTCTGCAGGGCGTCGCGATCGGTAAACAGGGCGCGCTCGACCTCGGACTCGTGGGTCGCCGCGTCGGCATCGGCAAAGGTGATGACGATCCGGTAGTCCCAGCGGTCGGCCTCGCTGGTGTGCAGCCCGGGCCTCACCACCGTATAATTCGTGATGTAACCGAGCTGCTTTTCCCGATCGAGGATGGCGACCTGATACTTGCGGAAGATGTTCCACCATTCCGCCTGATAGCCGTAGCGGACGCGATATACCCACTCCTCCTGGAAGGGCTTGCCCGGCGCGGCGGCGACGGGTGCCGCAAGCGCGCAGGCGACGGCGACGAGCATCGCGCGCCCGATCGTCCTTCTGTCCATCAGGCAACCGCCGCCTGGGGCGCCGCATCGCGCGCCGCGACGAGAGCGCGCACCCGAGGGATGATCTCGCGACCATAATCGATTGCGTCGGCGAGTGGTTCGAAACCGCGGATCAGGAAATGGTCGATGCCGAGGTCGTAATAATCGAGCATCGCCTCGGCGACCTGATCGGGCGTGCCGACGAGTCCGGTCGAGTTGCCCGCCGCCCCGCCGACGGCGGCAAGCCCGGTCCAAAGTCGCTTGTCGACCCGGTAGCCCTGGGCGGCGGCATCTAGCAGCCGCTGCGACCCGGCGTTGGGCGGGGCATGCCCGGCGAGCTTCGCCCCCGCCGACGCGCGCAGGTCGCGGACCCGCTCGACGATCGCGTCGGCCTTCTTCCACGCCGTCTCCTCGGTGTCGGCGATCACCGGCCGCAGCGACAGCGAGAAGCCCGGACGGCGACCATGCTTGGCGGCGGCGGCGCGGACGCGCGACACCGTCTCGCGGACCTGCCCCTGCGTCTCGCCCCACAGCGCATAGACATCGGCGTGGCGGCC
The DNA here is from genome assembly GCA_964245955.1 of uncultured Sphingomonadaceae bacterium. GTDB lineage: Bacteria > Pseudomonadota > Alphaproteobacteria > Sphingomonadales > Sphingomonadaceae > Polymorphobacter_B. Next base: position 4,227 of record CAXTPH010000175.1, read on the forward strand.
GGCGACGGGGATCGCCTCGTCCGACGACCCGCCGAAGAACACCGGCAGGTTGGTCGGCTTGACCGCGCTGAACCCGGCGCGGACACGGTAGAAGCGGCCGTCGTGGTCGAACGGGGTGGCCGAACTCCATTCCTGCCGCAGCACGGTCAAATACTCGTCGGTGCGGGCGTAGCGTTCGGCCTTGGTCGAGGTATCGCCGTCCTTCGCCATCTCCTCGTCGGCCCCCCCGCTGATGATGTGGACCGCGATCCGCCCGTCGCTCAAGCTGTCGAGCGTCGCCAGCTGGCGCGCGGCAAGCGTCGGCTGGGTGAAGCCCGGACGATGGGCGATGAGGAAGCCGAGGCGGGTCGTCCGCGCGGCGGCATGGGCGGCGACGATCTGGCTTTCAGGTGAGACCGAGCCGAACGGGATCAGGACCCGGTCGAACCCACCCGCCTCCTGCGCCACCGCCGCCGCCTCGACATAGTCGCGATCGAGGATGCGGGTCGGCGTGACGCCGTGGATTTCCGACGTGTCGTTGAAGCCGATGTAGCCGATGAAACTGACGGGCATAGGACGTGCCTTTCTACAGGACGGTGAAGCCGTGGGTGCCGTCGCGGGCGAGCTGGTCGACGAGGCCGTATTCCCAGTCGAGATAGGCCTGCATCGCGGCGGCGGGATTGTCGGTGCCCTCGTACGGGCGGAGATAGCGGCCTTCGCGTCCGCGCGGCGGGATCGCGTCGTCGGCTCCCGCCGCAAGCGGCCCGTCGAAGCCGCCGCCGTCGTTGGATTCGAGGACGAACACCTCCCATCCCATCTGCGAGAGCCACGAGGCGGTCATGTCGGCGCGTGGGCCGAGGTCGTCGGCGAGGACAATGCGCGCGCCGCGGACAGGGGCGAACCAGTCGGTCTCCTGCACGAGCTGCCCGCCCGGCGCGTTACGGAAGCCGCCGATATGGCCGCGGGCGTATTCGTCGGGCGGGCGCACGTCGAAAAGGTAGAAGGTGCGCCCCGCGTCCGCTTTGAACACTGCGAGGCCGGCGCAGTCGATGCGCCCGACGCCGGCGCGGTCGGCGACGGCGCGGGCGCGGGCGCGGGCAGTGGCGACGACCTCGCCGGCGACCTCGGGCGCGGTCGCCGTCTGTGCAGTCGCGAGCGCGTCGCCGGCGAGCGTCCAGCCGATCGTCCCGTTGCGCAGCGCGACCACGCGATTGGGCAGGCCGGCGTTGATCAGCGACTGCGCGCCGATGATGCTCCGGGTGCGCCCCGCGCAATTGACGACAATCGTCGTGTCGGGGTCGGGTGCGATCGCGGGCGCGCGCAGAACGAGTTCGGCCCCGGGCACGCTGATGCCACCGGGCAGGCTCATCGTCCGATATTCGTCGAAACGGCGCGCGTCGAGGATGACGATGTCGGCACGGTCGTCGATCAACGCGCGGACGTCGGCGGCCGATAGAGAGGGTGTATCCCGCCGCGCTTCGACGCGCTCGCCGAAGGCCTTGCTGTACGAATTGACGTCCTCGAACAGCTCGAAGCCAGCCGAGCGCCACCCGGTGAGACCGCCCTCGAGTACCGTGACGTCACTA
>CAXTPH010000176.1:0-5755 GCA_964245955.1 uncultured Sphingomonadaceae bacterium
TGCCGGTTTCGGCATCTTCGCGCGCAAGCCGCTCGCTTCCTGAGGTGCGGTGATGACCGAACTCGTCGCCGCCGACATCGGGGGCACGCACGCCCGCTTCGCGCTGGCAACGGTTGCCGACGGCAAGGTCGTGCGTCTTGGCGAGCCGGTCACGCTGAACACTAACGATCATGTCAGTCTGCAAAGCGCATGGACGGCGTTCGGCGAGCGCTCGGCGCAGCCGCTGCCGCGGGCCGTCGCGATCTCTTTTGCCGGGCCGGTGCACGGTGACGTGCTCAAGCTGACGAACAATCCCTGGGTCGTTCGTCCGGCACAGCTGCCGGCGGAACTGGGCGTCGATACGCTGACCCTGATCAACGATTTCGCGGCGGTCGGCCATGCCGTCGCGACCATGGGCCCCGAGCAATATCGCCATGTCTGCGGGCCCGACGTGGCGTTACCGCAATTCGGTACAATCAGCATCGTCGGCCCCGGCACTGGGCTCGGCGTAGCGCACGTGTTCCGCCACGCGAACGGCTATCATGTCAGCGGAACCGAGGGCGGGCACGCCGATTTCGCCGCGCTCGACCCGCTGGAGGATCGGATCGTTGCCGATCTCCGCGGCCGCTATCGCCGGGTTTCCGCGGAGCGGATGATCTCGGGCCCCGGACTCGCGAACATCTACGACGTCCTGCGCCGGATCGAGGGGCACGGCCACAGCTTCGAGGAAACCGAGCTGTGGACCGCAGCGCTCGACGGTAGCGACAGTCTCGCGGTGGCGGCGCTCGATCGCTTCTGCCTCTGTCTCGGCGCCTTCGCCGGCGATATCGCCCTGGCGCAGGGTGGTGCCGGCGTGGTCATCGCGGGCGGACTCGGACTGCGCATCGTCGACCGGCTGAACGCTTCGGGCTTCGCGCTGCGCTTTACCGCCAAGGGGCGTTTCCAGGCCTATATGGCGGCAATCCCGGTCAAGATCGTCATTCACGAGGAGCCCGGCCTGCTCGGCGCGGCGGCAGCGTTCGCGCGGGAGCACGCATGACCGCCGGCCCGGTTACCCGCGATGCCGAGAAGCGCGCTGCTGCCGCCGCGGCGGTACTCGAAGTCCGGGACGGCATGCGCGTCGGCCTCGGCACCGGCTCGACGATGGCGTTCGTCATCGCCGCGCTCGGCGAACGCGTTCAGCGGGGCCTGCGTTTAGAGGCGGTTGCGACGTCACTCGCCACGGCCGACTGTGCCGCGCGGGCCGGGCTTCGGCTGATCGACTTCGCCGGGCTCGACCGCGTCGACCTGTGCATCGACGGTGCCGACGAAATCGATCCGGATTTCCGCGCCATCAAGGGCCGGGGCGGGGCGATGCTGCGCGAGAAAATTGTGGCCGCCGCCGCGACCCGGATGATCGTCGTCGTCGATGACGGGAAGCTCGTCGACCGGCTGGGGCGCGGCCCCGTCCCGATCGAGGTGCTGCCTTTCGCCCTGAAAGCGGTATCGAGCGCTATCGAGCAACTTGCCGCGACCGTCGTCGAGCGCCAGTCGCCGACCGGCCCCTATCTTACCGACCAGGGCAATGCGGTTCTCGACTGCTGGTTTGCGATACTCGACCCGCCGGAACGCCTCGCCGCAACGCTGTCGGCAATCCCGGGCGTCCTCGGGCATGGACTGTTCCTGACCGAAATCGATGCGGTTTATGTGGGTGGCGCAGACGGCAGTTATTGCCGGGAACGCACCGCGGTTGCGTCGGCAGCAGGTGCCGCCCGGTGATGCTGGAGATCGACATGGCGGACGGCGAACGCACCGGCGAAGCTGACCTTGACCGGCTGACGATCGCCACGATGCGGACCCTTGCGATCGACGCGGTCGAGCAGGCGCAGTCGGGCCACCCCGGCACGCCGATGGCGCTCGCGCCGGTCGGTTACACCCTGTGGAGCCGTTTCCTGCGCTACGATCCCGGTTGCCCCGACTGGCCGAACCGCGACCGCTTCGTGTTGTCGGTCGGCCATGCGTCGATGCTGCTCTATGCCCTGCTCCACCTGTCGGGCGTCCGCGAGATCGATGCCGACGGCAAGCCGACTGGCGCGCCCGCGGTGTCGCTCGACGACATCCGCGCCTTCCGCCAGCTCGGGTCGAAGACCCCCGGCCACCCGGAATATCGCATCACCACCGGCGTCGAGACGACCACCGGCCCGCTCGGCCAGGGCTGCGGCAACTCGGTCGGCATGGCGATCGCCGAGCGCTGGCTGGCGGCGCGTTTCAACCGCGACGGTTTCGCGCTGTTCGACCACGACACCTATGTCCTGTGCAGCGACGGCGACATGATGGAGGGCGTCGCCAGCGAGGCGGCGTCACTGGCCGGCCACCTCAAGCTGTCGCGGCTGTGCTGGATCTACGACAACAATGGCATCACCATCGAGGGCGAGACCCCGCTGGCGTTCAGCGAGGATGTCGCCGCGCGCTTCCGGGCCTACCACTGGCACGTCGTCCACGTCCGCGACGCCAACGACACCGACGAGATCGCGCGGGCGCTTGCGGCCTTCCGCGCAACGGATGATGCGCCGACCCTGATCGTCGTTGACAGCGTCATCGGTTGGGGCTCGCCGATCGCGGGCATGTCGAAGGCGCACAGTGACGCGATGGGCGACGCGGTGATCCGCGAGACCAAGCGCTTCTACGGCTGGCCCGAAGACGCGCAGTTCCGCGTCCCGGATGGCGTTGCCGAGCACCTGCACGGCGCGCTCGCCGGTCGCGGTCGGCCGATGCGCGAGGCGTGGCAAGCGGACTTCGAGCGTTACCGCGCCAACTTCCCCGCCGAGGCCGAAGAGTTCGAGCGGCTGCGCTCCGGGCAGTTGCCCCACGGCTGGGACGCCGGCATCCCCGTGTTCGACACCGACGCCAAGGGCATCGCCTCGCGTGACGCGGGCGGCAAGGTGCTGAACGCTATCGCCGAATTCGCGACGGGGCTGGTCGGCGGCGCCGCCGATCTCGCGCCGTCGACGAAGACCAAGCTGATTTTCGACGCCGCCGGCGTGCTGGAGGCCGACAGCTATGGCGGCCGCAACATGCATTTCGGCGTCCGCGAACACGCGATGGGGTCGATCGCCAACGGCATGGCGCTGTCATACCTGCGGCCGTTCACGGCGACCTTCCTGGTGTTCAGCGACTATATGCGGCCGCCGATCCGGCTCGCCGCGATCATGGAGCTGCCGGTCGTCTTCGTGTTCAGCCACGATTCAATTGGCGTCGGCGAGGACGGGCCGACGCACCAGCCCATCGAGCAGCTCGCGGCGTTGCGGGCCATCCCCGGCCTCAACGTCATGCGCCCCGGCGACGCCAACGAGACCGCCGAAGCGTGGCGCATGGCGATGGCGCAGACCGGGGAGCCAAGCTGCCTCGTACTGTCGCGTCAGGCGTTGCCGACCATCGACCGCAACCGCTACGCCGCCGCCGACGGCCTGCAGCGCGGCGCCTACGTCCTCGCCGATGCCGCGGGCGCCGACGCCGAGGTGATCCTGCTGGCGACGGGCAGCGAGCTGTCACTGGCGCTGGCGGCGCACGAGCGGTTGACCGCCGAAGGCGTACGCTCGCGGGTGGTGTCGATGCCGTCGTGGTCGGTGTTCGAGAAGCAGGACGCTGCCTATCGCGCGCAGGTGCTGCCGCCGGCCGTCCGGGCCCGACTGGCGGTCGAGCAGGCGGCGTCGCTGGGCTGGGACCGCTACGTCGGCCTCGACGGCGCGACGGTGACGATGCACAGCTTCGGTGCGTCCGCTCCGCTCGCCAAGCTTCAGGCGAAATACGGTTTCACCGTCGACCATGTCTGCGAGGTCGCGCGCGGCCTTGTCGCCGCCGCCGGAGAAGCAAGATGACCAGCCGGCTGAAGGCACTTGCCGCAACGGGCCAGGGCGTCTGGCTAGATTTCGTCGACCGGGCATTTCTCGATGCGGGCGGCCTGCAGAAGCTCGTCGACGAGGACGGGCTGACCGGCGTCACCTCGAACCCGTCGATCTTCGAGAAGGCAATTGGACACGGCGACGCCTATAATGGCGCGCTCGACGCGTTCCTCGGCAAGGGGGACGCCAGTGTCGTCGATGCCTACGAGCATCTCGCCATCGCCGACATCCGCCAGGCCGCCGACATCCTGCGCCCGGTCTACGACCGGCTCCGCAAGCGCGACGGCTATGTCAGCCTGGAGGTGTCGCCGTATCTGGCGAACGCGACCGATGCGACCGTCGCCGAGGCGCGGCGGCTGTGGGCGGCGGTCGACCGGCCCAATTTGATGGTCAAGGTGCCGGGCACCGCCGCCGGCACGCCGGCGATCGCGACGCTGATCGGCGACGGCATCAATATCAACGTCACACTGCTGTTCTCGCTTGCCGCCTACCGGGAAGTAGCCGAGGCGTTCATGGCGGGCCTCGAGGCTCGGCTGGCGCGCGGCGAACCGATCGACGGCATCGCCAGCGTGGCCAGCTTCTTCGTCAGCCGTATCGACACCCAGATCGATGCGAAGATCGCGCTGCTCGGCCCTGAGGCCCAGCCGCTCGCCGGTACCGTCGCCATCGCCAACGCCAGGCTCGCCTATGCCTGGTACCGGGAGATGGTCGCCGGCCCGCGCTGGCAGGCGCTCGCGGCCAAGGGCGCAATGCCGCAGCGACTGCTGTGGGCCTCGACCGGCACCAAGAACCCGGCGCTGAGCGATGTGCTCTATGTCGAGGCGCTGATCGGCCCCGACACCGTCGATACCATTCCGCCTAAGACGATGGACGCTTTCCGCGACGACGGCCGCGTCGCCTCGACGCTGACCCAAAATGTCGACGGTGCACGCGCCACCATCGCCCGTGCCGAGGCGCTGGGGCTGGATCTCGACGGCGTGACTACGGCGCTGGTCGTCGACGGTGTCGCCCAGTTCGCCGCGGCGGCCGATGCGCTGCTCGGGGCGGTCGCCGCCAAGCGCGAAGCGTATCTTGGAGAGCGGCTGAACGGCATGACCGCGACGCTACCCGCCGGCCTACAGGCGGCGGTCGATGCCCGGCTTGCCGAGGCGACGACACAGGGTTGGGCGCGGCGGCTGTGGCACGGCGACGCAACGCTGTGGACGGGCAAGGACGAGGCAAAATGGCTCGGCTGGCTCGGCGCCGGCAACGGCGAGCAGGTCGATCTCGACGCGCTCGAGCGGATCGGCAAGGAGGCGAGCCAATATCGCGACGCGGTGCTGCTCGGCATGGGCGGCTCTAGTCTCGGTCCCGAGGTGCTGGCGCGGATGCTCGGCGGCGCGACCGGCCACCCCCGCCTCCACGTCCTCGATACCACCGATCCCGGCCAGATCGGCCGGGTCGCCGCGGCCATCGACCTGGCGAGCACGCTGTTCATCGTCGCCTCGAAATCGGGGTCGACCCTCGAGCCCGAAATCCTGCGGGCGTTCTTCTTCGCGGCCGTCGAGAGGGCAGTCGGGATAGGCAGTGCCGGCCTCCGGTTCATCGCCGTGACCGACCCCGGCTCGCATCTCGAGCAGCGCGCACAAGCCGACGGCTACGCACACGTATTCAGCGGCGATCTGGCGATCGGCGGGCGCTATTCGGTGCTGTCGGTGTTCGGCATGGTGCCGGCGGCGGTGATCGGCGTCGATGTTCGCGCGCTGTTCGCCGATAGCCGTGCGATGCTGCTGTCGTGCGGGCCCTACGTGCCCGCGGCCGCCAACCCCGGCGTACGGCTCGGCGTGATCATCGGTGAGGCCGTGCGCGCCGGACGCGACAAGTTGACCATTCTGGCCGGGGCGGGCCTGGCACCT
>CAXTPH010000177.1:0-5750 GCA_964245955.1 uncultured Sphingomonadaceae bacterium
CGGCGTCCCCGGCATCGACGGCGACTGCGGCGGACATTGCGCGTGCGCGACATGCCACCTCCACGTCGACGACCAGTGGCTCGCCGCGGCGGGCGAGAAGTCGGAGATGGAGGCGGCGATGCTCGACTTCGCCGAGGGCGTCGAGGCGAACAGCCGCCTCGCCTGTCAGATCATGGCCGCGCCCGCGCTCGACGGGATGATCGTGCGGACGCCGGTTTCGCAGCACTGACGTGCCGCTGATCGCGCTGTTGGCGGCGGCGGCCGTGGCGGCCGCCCCGGCTGCGCCGCCGGCACCCGCGACCGACTATGCCCCCGGGCGCGCGCTGGTCACCGACCTCGAACGGATCGTCACGCCGAACGGGGTGCAGGAGACCTTCGAGACGACGCTCGGCGGCGCACGCCAGGTCGTCAACGTCCGCGGGGCCGACCGTGCCAACCCGATCCTCGTCTTCATCCACGGCGGTCCTGGCGCGGTCGAGATGCCGGTGGCGTGGACCTTCCAGCGGCCGTGGGAAGATTTCTTCACCATCGTCCAGTACGACCAGCGCGGGGCGGGGCGGTCGTTTCCGTTGAACGATCCGAAGGCACTCGCGTGGACGCTGACCCCCGACCGCTACCGCGACGACGCGATCGAGCTGATCGAGCAGGTCCGGCGCAAATACGGCAAGCGCAAGGTCGTCCTCGTCGGGCTGAGCTGGGGGTCGGTCGTTGGGCTGGCGGTCGCGGCGAAGCGCCCCGACCTGCTTTACGCCTATGTTGGCATCGGTCAGCTGATCGACTTCCGCGAGAACGAACGCGTCGGGCTCGACTGGACGATCGCGGCCGCGCGCAAGGACGGCAATGCGACCGCGGTCGCTGAACTCGAGGCGCTGCGACCCTATCCCGGGACCGGGCCGCTCGACATGACCAAGACGATGGTCGAGCGCAAGTGGAACATCCATTATGGCGGCCTCGCTGCCGGGCGCCGCGACGCCGACTTCTACATGCACGCCGGGCGGCTTTCGCCCGAATATACCGCCGCCGACCGCAAGGCGTGGGACGATGGCAGCGACTTCACGATGGCGGCGCTGTGGCCGCAGCTCGCCGAGGTCAGCTTCGCGAAGCTCGACCGGCTTAACGTGCCAGTCGTCCTGTTCCTCGGGCGGCACGACTATACCGTGCCGGCACCGATCGCGGCGGCGTGGCTCGACCGGCTGCGCGCGCCGCAGAAGCGCGTGGTGTGGTTCGAGAATTCGGCGCACCTGCCGATGGTCGAGGAGCCGGGGCGGGTCTTCGCCGCGCTGATCGACCACGTCAGGCCGCTCGCTACTGACGACCGAACGCACTAGCGCCGCGCGTTTCGCTCACGCATACTCGCGCCAATGACCGGTAACCGGCGTGGGGAGTGAAGCGCATATGATCGTCGATTATATCATCGTCGGAGCGGGCAGCGCGGGGTGCGTCCTCGCCAACCGGTTGACCGAGGACGGCACCGCGACGGTGCTGCTGCTCGAGGCGGGCGGCAAGGACACGTCGCCGATGATCCATATCCCGGTCGGGTACGCCAAGACGCTCAAGGACCCGAAGGTCAACTGGCTGTACCAGACCGAGGAAGACCCCGGCAGCGGCGGGCGCCCGCACGTCTGGCCGCGCGGCAAGGTGCTCGGCGGGTCGTCGTCGATCAACGGGCTGTTGTACGTCCGCGGGCAGGCGGCGGACTACGACAATTGGGCGCAGTCGGGGTGCACCGGCTGGAGCCACGGCGATGTCCTGCCCTACTTCAAGCGCGCAGAAGGCAACGAGCGGCTCAAGGACGACCTCCACGGCACCGATGGGCCGCTCAACGTCTCCGATATTACCGAGCACCACCCGGTCAGCGACGCGGTGATCGCGGCGGGGATGGAGGCGGGGCTGCCGTTCAACGACGACTGCAACGGCGCGAGCCAAGACGGCATCAGCTATTTCCAGCTGACGGTGAAGAACGGGCGGCGCTGGTCGGCGGCGATGGCATACCTCCGCCCCGCACTCGAGCGCAGCAATCTGACCGTCGTCACCGGGGCGCACGCCGAAAAGGTGATCATCGACGACGGCCGTGCGACCGGGGTGCGCTTTCGCGTCGATGGCAACAGCGTCAAGGCGACTGCGCGGCGCGAGGTGATCCTGAGCGGTGGAGCGGTCAACTCGCCGCAATTGCTCGAACTGTCGGGCATCGGCGACCCCGAGGTGCTCCGCGCCGCCGGGATCGAGGTCAAGGTCGCCGCGCCCGGCGTCGGCACCAACCTGCAGGACCATTATGTCGTCAGCATGCAGTACCGGCTGCAGAATTGCGTGTCGGTCAACGAGCTCAGCCGCGGCTGGCGGCTCGGCCGCGAGGCGCTGCGCTACGCGACCAGCCGCAAGGGGCTGTTAACGATGTCGGCGGCGCACGTCCAGGCGTATGTCCGCACCCGCCCCGGACTCGACGGCCCCGACGTCCAGTTCCACATCCTGCCGGCGACGGTCGACGTCGAGAAATTCGTCGCCAAGCAGATCTGGGAGCTCGAGAAGATGCCTGGCCTGACCTTCGCCGCGTGCCAGCTCCGCCCCGAAAGCCGCGGCACGATCCACATCAAGTCGGCCGACCCGTTCGCAGCCCCGTCGATCCGGCCGAACTATCTCGCCGACCGGCTCGACCAGGACACGATCGTTGCGGGCTTGCGCTGGGGCCGGGTGATCGCCGGGCAGCAGGCGCTGTCGCCATACATGGGCGACGAGCTGCTGCCTGGGGCGGCGGTGGTATCCGACGACGACCTGCTCGAATTCGCGCGCCAGTCGGGGAGCACGATCTACCACCCGGTCGGCACCTGCGCGATGGGCCGCGCCGGCGACCCGCGCGCGGTGGTCGACCCCGAACTGCGGGTGCGCGGGGTCGAGGGCTTGCGCGTCGTCGACGCCTCGGTGATGCCGCGCCTTGTGAGCGGCAACACCAATGCGCCGACGATCATGATCGCGGAGAAGGCGAGCGACATGATCCGCGCCAGCGCGCGGGCGCGGATGGCGGCCTAGTGCCGCTCGACCTGCTGTTCCGCATCTCGAGCACGATCGCGCTCGCGGGATGGGTCATCCTCGCGCTCGCCCCGCTGCAGCGCCCGCTCGCGGTGCTCGCCGCGCGGGTGCTCGCGGCGGTGCTGTGCGGCGGTTATTTCGCGGTGCTGGTCCACGCGCTGAGCCACGGTCCGGTGTCGCCCGGCGGCAGCTTCAATTCGCTCGACGGCGTGATGGCGCTGCTCAAGACGCGTGAGGCGTTCCTCGCCGGCTGGGTCCATTACCTCGCATTCGACCTGTTCACCGGCGCGTGGGAGGCCGAGACCGCACCCGCGGCGCGCATCCCGCACTGGCTGCTGCTGGTTTGTCTCGTCCTGACCTTCCTCGCCGGGCCGGTCGGGCTGCTGACCTATCTCGTGCTGCGCGCGGTGCGGCAGAAGGGCAATCGCCGATGACGGATGCCGAGATCGATACCGCGCTCGAAGGCGCGCATATCCCGTCGCTGCTCGTGGCGATCGCACATTTGACCGGCAACGCCGATCACCTGAAGGGGTTCGACCGCCCGGTGTACGAGTTCTTCGGCGACGGCCAGGGCAATTTGCCACCTGATCAGCAGGCGGCGGCGCGGTCGCTCGCGGCGGCGGCGTTGCGCGCGCATCGCGACGGCGGGTCGCTGCCGCAACGGCCGTCCGAGGCCGCGGTCCGCGCTTGTATGGATTTCATCGCCGGGGCCGATATTCCCGAACCCTATGTTCCGTTCCTCACCGAGGAGTTGGCGCTCGACGGGCCCGAGGCGCGCGAACTGCGCGTGACGATCGACGCGCCCGCCGCCGCCAAGGCCGACTTCCCGGTGGTCGTCATCGGCGCCGGCATGTCGGGGCTGCTGATGGGGCTGTCGCTCAAGCAAGCCGGGCTGCCGTTCACGATGATCGAGGCGAACGCCGACGTCGGCGGGACATGGCTGGCGAACAGCTACCCCGGGGTCCGCGTCGACACGCCGAACCACCTCTACAGCTATTCGTTCGACGACGTGCACGCCTGGCCGAAGCTGTATTCGACCGGCGATGTCCTCCACGGCTATTTCGCCCGGTTTGCCGAGCGGCACGGCCTGCGCGATCAGATCCGCTTCGACACCCGAGTCGAGGCGGCGACGTGGGACGAAGCCGCTTCGGTCTGGCGCGTGCGCCTGAGCACCGGCGATACGCTGATAGCGCGCGCGGTGGTCAGCGCGGTCGGGCAGCTCAACGTGCCGAAATACCCCGACCTGCCCGGCGTCGGCGACTTCGCCGGACCCGCCTTCCACTCGGCGCGCTGGGACCACGGGGTCGACCTTGCCGGCAAGCGCGTCGCGGTGATTGGCACCGGCGCGAGCGCGTTCCAGTTCGTCCCCGAGATCGCCGGCGACGTCGGCCATTTGACGGTGTTCCAGCGGACGCCGCCGTGGCTCGGCCCGACGCCCGACTATCACGACGCGGTGCCGGCGGCGACGCAGTGGCTGATCGATCACGTCCCATTCTACGCCAACTGGTGGCGCTTCTGGCTGTTCTGGATGCTGACCGACGGCATTCTCGGCGCGGTCACGCGCGACGCCGCGTGGGAGGGAGCGGGCGCGATCTCGCCGGTCAACGACGAACTGCGGCAGGCGCTGACCGGGTATATCGCCGCCCAGGTCGAAGACCGCCCCGACCTGCTGCCGAAGCTGATTCCTGCCTATCCGCCGGGAGCGAAGCGGATGCTGCGCGACAACGGCGTCTGGATCGGCGCGCTCAAGCGCCCGAACGTCGACCTCATCGACGAGGCCGTCGCGCGGATCGTGCCCGAGGGCGTCGAGCTGGCGAGCGGCCGGACCATCGCGGCCGACGTCCTGATCTACGGCACAGGCTTCCACGCGAGCGACTTCCTCGTGCCGATGCGGGTGACGGGGGAGGGCGGGCGCGACCTGCACGCCACGTGGGACGGCGACGCGCGCGCCTATCTCGGCATGACGGTGCCCGGTTTTCCGAACTTCTTCTCGATCTACGGGCCGAACACCAACATCGTCGTCAACGGCAGCATCATCTTCTTCTCGGAATGCGCCGTGCGCTACATCCTCGGCGCGCTAAAGCTGCTGATCGAGCAGGGGGCGGCGGCGATGGCGCCGAAGCCCGATGTCCACGACGCGTTCAACGCGCGGGTCGATGCCGCCAACGCCGAGATGGCGTGGGGGGTGCCGGGCGTATCGAGCTGGTACAAGTCGAAATCGGGGCGGGTGTCGCAGAACTGGCCGTTCGCGCTGGTCGACTATTGGAACGCAACGCGGCAGCCCGATCCGGCGGATTTCGACCTGCGCGGTTAGCGGCGCTTTTCCTGGACGCGGAGGCTCGACCCGTCGGGCAGGCGGACGAGGACATGATCGCTGAAGCGGTTGATCACCGGCGCCTCGACGTCGCGGCTCGACACGCTGCCGGTGCGGTAGTCGGTCTCGCGGAACGGCACGATGCGATAGTCGAGCGTGCGGTCGTCGAGAGCCTTGCTGTCGTCGTCGGTCGGGGCATTCGTGGCAATGGCGTCGGTCATGGCACGGATCCCGGTGTTCGAGGATGCCCCGGAGCCTTGCGGCCCCGGGGCGGTAGGGGGTCTAGCGGCGGAAGAAGCGACGCTGGTTCATCGGCGGGTTGACCGTCTTCTCGCGGAACACGATCCGACCCTTGTCGAGGTCGTACGCGGTCATTTCGACCTGGACCCGGTCGCCGACGATCGAGCGGATG
>CAXTPH010000178.1:0-5722 GCA_964245955.1 uncultured Sphingomonadaceae bacterium
CCCGCCGTCGCCGCGCTCGCCCACGCCCACGGCGCGCTGATGCACTGTGACGCGGCGCAGGGGTTCGGCAAGGTCGACTGCACCGGGCTCGGCGTCGACCTGCTCAGCCTGACGGCGCACAAGATTTACGGCCCGAAGGGGGTCGGCGCGCTGTACCGGCGTGCCGGCCTCGACCTGACCCCGCTGCTCCACGGCGGCGGGCAGGAGGACGGGCGGTCGGGGACGCTGTCGCCGGCGCTGTGCGTCGGGCTCGGCACGGCGGCGGCGCTGGCGGGTGAGCGGATGGCGGCGGACGTCGATCACGCCCGCGCGCTGTGGGACCGGCTGCTCGGCGGGCTCGACGTGCCGGTGCAGGTCAACGGGTCGCGCGACCGGCGCTGGTTCGGCACGCTCAACCTCGGCTTCCCCGGGGTCGACCCCGGCCGGCTGTTTGCCGCCGTCCGCGACCTCGCGGTGTCGACCGGCTCCGCGTGCGCGAGCGCGAGCGGGCGGCCGAGCCACGTTCTCGCCGCGATGCCCGGATCGCTGCCGGGGTTGCGGATCGGCTGGGGGCGCTTCACCACGACCGCCGAGATCGACACCGCCGCCACCGTCCTCACCACCGCCGCGCGCCGTCTCGGGAGCCTCGCCGCATGACCCGGGTGACCTTCGTCTCCGCCGACGGCAAGCGTGCCGTCGAGGCCGAGGCCCCGGCGGGGACGCGGCTGCTCGACCTCGCCCAGGCCAACGACCAGCCGCTCGAAGGCGCGTGCGAGGGGGCGATGGCGTGCTCGACCTGCCATGTCCTGATCCGGCCCGACGATTTCGACCGGCTGCCCAAGGCGTCGGCCGAGGAGGAGGACATGCTCGACTTCGCCTACGGCGCGTCGCGCACCTCGCGGCTTGCGTGCCAGATTTTCCTAAGCGACGACCTGGCCACCCTCGAGGTCAAGATGCCCGCCGCCAGCCACGACATGACCGGGCGCTAGTTCGACGCGCAGTCGCTTGCCGAAGACGAGCAGGATCACGCCCCCGGCACCGACGATCCCGGCGTGGAGCAACCAGAAGCGCGTCGGCGACCACAGCTCGTACAGCCCGCCGATCCGGCCGCTGATCGTCGAGCCGAGGAACGTCGACAGATAATAGACCCCGACCATCGTGCCGTTGACCTGCGCCGGCGCGGCGCGCGACCAGACCGCGAGCGCGATCGGCACGAAGAACAGCCAGCCCTCGTTCGAGATCAGGTGGAAGCCGATCGCCCAGAGCAGCGGCGCGCGCCCGCCGGGTTCGGCGACGAGCGGGGCGGCGGCGAGCCATGCGGTGCCGAGGCCGAAGATCAGGCAGCCGATCGCCATCTTGCTGACATCGTCGGGCTCGCCGCCGCGGTCGCGCTGCCACTTCCACAGCGCGAGCGTCGGCGCGAGCAGGACGACCGGCGCGAGTCCGTCGATCGCCTGCAGCCACGGCACCGGCATCGTCCAGCCGGCGATGACGAGGTCGACGTGATCGCGCACCCACAGGTTGTAAACGTTCCACACCTGCGATTGGGCAATCCAGTACGTCGCAAGGACCGGGAGCAGCAGCAGCAGAATGACGATCGCGCGGCGGTCGGCGGGCGTCAGCGGCGGCCGCGCGGTCCGGGCGACGCGGACGAGGTCGGGCGGCAGATAGCGGGTTCCGGCGAGGAAGACGATCAGCCCGATCAGCATGCCGAAGCCGGCGAAGCCGAAGGCGATGTGCCAGCCGTAGACCTGGCCGAGCAGGCCGCAGACGATCGGCGCGATGAACGCGCCGAGGTTGACGCCGATGAAATAGATCTGGAAGCCAGCGTCGCGGCGCGGGTCGCCGGGGCCGTAGAGATCGCCGACCTGGCTGACGAGGTTGCCGCGCAGGCACCCCGCACCGGCGATCAGTAGCGCCATCGCGGCAAGGAAGCTCGCGTCGAACGCCATGCAGAAATGCCCCGCCGTCATCAGCACCGCGCCGAGCGCGACCGTCCGCCGCCGCCCGAGGACGCGGTCGCCGATCATCCCGCCGACGACCGGCATGAAATAGACCAGCCCGACGTAGACGCCGAAGATCTGGCTCGCGAGCGCGGTGATCGTCAGCGGGCCGGTGACGGCCTCGATCGCGCCGCGGAAGCCGGCGAAGCCGACGATGTTTTCGACATGGCCGGGGAGCAGCAGCTGCCCGACCATGTAAAGGACGAGCAGCGCCTGCATTCCGTGAAACGAGATCCGGTCCCACAATTCGGTCCCGGCGAGATAGGCAAGCCCGCGCGGCTGGCCGAACAGGTCTCGGGGGGCAGAATGAGTCATCCCCGCCACGCTTTCACGTCGGCGCGCCGTCGGCAAGGGCGCTTTAGACGGCTTGCGTGCGCTGCGGCCGCCGTGCGCGCGCGCCCCGCGACGATGCCGGCGACTAGCGCGCGGCGGAGCAGCGGGCCGAAAGTGTCGGAAATTCTTACACTTCTCTCTCCCTATCTTTCTCCCTCTATTTCTTCATCATGATTATCAGAGACTTGCCGATGCTGAAGTCATTGGCACGAATATTGCTATTGGCAGCTTGAATCGCCGAAGGGCCGCATGGGAGGACGATGATGACAAACTGGCTACACGGGTTTGCCATAGGTTGTGCTGGCTGGCTGACCGCGACGGGTGCCCATGCCGCTACGCCAACCGACGTGGTGAACATCCGCTATGAATGGACTTATTCCTACGGTTACCCACCGTTTAATTACGGAGTTGGTTACCAAGGCGCAGCCTCGGGCGACGTTAACGATATCGGCGTCAGCGAAGTTGAGGCTGCGCGAAATGGGTACGAAATCAATTACGATTATAATTATGGCCTGTCTAATCGTTGGAACCTCGAGCATGGGGGTCAGGTATATAATTCGGTTTTTGGAAATAGTCATTACGACGATAATGGCGAGGACGGGCTTATACAATATGTCGAAAATGAAGATAGCGTCACCGAACTCAGCTATACCTTTCTTTTAGGCAGCGCGACGCAGACCGGCTCTGTCGATGTCAGAGTTTTATCCCAGCTGCAGGCCTTCAGTTTAGGTGCCGGCATCTATGAAGATGCGTTTATTCATATCAGCGGGCCGGGTACCGACTTTTGGTCCATCGTATATTCAGGGGGCAGCGACTGGATCAGGCCTAACTTACCTGTTTCACCCGGCCTGCAGTCGCGAAATGTCGACGAGACGCTTTCGCTTCAGCTGAACGCACCGTATACGCTCACGATCAACGCCGGCGGCTACTCACGGGTCCAGTCGGAACCCTATGGGTATGGCTGGGCGATGGCCGATCCGCAGTTCGTCGTCGATCCGCGCTACGCCGATACTGTCGCGGTCTACGGCGGCCTTGCCGGTCCGCCCTTGTCGCAGGCCCCGACTCCGCCGTCGCCAGCTGTTGGCGGCGTCCCCGAGCCAGCGACATGGGCATTGCTTATCGGCGGCTTCGGCGTGATCGGCATCGCGGCGCGGCGGCGGCGAGCGATCGCCGCGTAGACCGGCCCGCGACGAGCCTTGCGTACGTCGCCCGCCTCGCCCATATCGGCGTCGGGAGTCGGGCGGGCAGCGTTATCGCCAACCCGGTCAGGTCCGGAAGGAAGCAGCCGTAACGAATCCGCGCTGGGTCGTTCCCGGCTCCCACCCGCTCATTGCAGTCGAACCGCGAAAGCCGCACGTACACGCTTATGGATGAGCTGTTCGCCCCCGAGTCCGTGCCGCCCGCCGCCGCTCCGCCCCCGGAATATCGCGTCCTCGCGCGCAAGTACCGGCCGGGCGATTTCGCGTCGCTGCTGGGTCAAGAGGCGATGGTGCGGACGCTCGGCAATGCGATCGCGCGCGGGCAGCTGGCGCAGGCGTGGCTGCTGACCGGCGTGCGCGGGGTCGGCAAGACCTCGACCGCGCGGATCATCGCCAAGGCGTCGAACTGCATCGGCCCCGACGGCACCGGCGGGCCGACGATCGCGCCGTGCGGGGTGTGCGAGCCGTGCGTCGCGATCGCCGCCGGGCGCCACATCGACGTGATCGAGATGGACGCGGCGTCGAACACCGGCGTCGACGACGTCCGCGAGATCATCGAGGCGGTGCGCTATGCCAGCGTCTCGGCGCGGTACAAGATCTACATCGTCGACGAAGTCCACATGCTGTCGAAGAACGCGTTCAACGCGCTGCTGAAAACGCTCGAGGAGCCGCCGCCGCACGTCAAATTCATCTTCGCGACGACCGAGGTCGGCAAGCTGCCGGTCACCGTCCTGTCGCGCTGCCAGCGCTTCGACCTGCGCCGCATCCCGTCGGAGGTGCTTGCCGACCATTTCGCGCGGATCGTCGGGCTGGAAGACGCGACCGCCGAGCCCGAGGCGCTGGCGCTGATCGCGCGCGCGGCGGAGGGATCGGTCCGCGACGGTCTTTCGATCCTCGACCAGGCGATCGCGCATGGGGCGGGGGCGATCACGGCGAGCGCGGTGCGCGACATGCTCGGCCTTTCCGACCGCGGCGCGGTGCGCTCGCTGATGGCGCTGCTGCTGGCGGGTGAGGCGGCGTCGGCACTGTCGGCATTCAAGGACAGCTACGACCTCGGCACCGACCCGGCGCAGGTGGTGCAGGAGCTGCTCGAACTCGTCCACACGATCACCCGGTTCAAGGTCGCCGACGCCGACGATGCAGCGATGAGCGCCGAGGAGCGCGCGGTCGTCCGCGACTGGGCGACCCGGCTGTCGTTCCCCAACCTCCACCGGCTGTGGCAGCTGCTGCTCAAGGGCCTCGCCGAGGTCCACGCCGCGCCGGTGCCGGTGCAGGCGGCGGAAATGGCGTTGCTGCGCATCATCCATGCGAGCTCGCTGCCCGATCCCGGGGAGCTCGTCCGCAAACTCACCGAGCGCGGGGAGGGGGGCGAGGCCCCGTCGCTGGCCGCCGCGCCGCTGGCCAGCGCGACCGTTCAGCACCTTGCGCCGCCGCCGTCCGCCGCCTCGCCCGCACCCGCGCCGCCACCCGCCGCGACCACGCTTCCCGCCGACTATCCCGCGCTCGTCGCGCTGATGGAAGTATCGCGCGAGCCGCGGCTCGCGCATGCGCTGCACGATCAGGTGCGGCTGGTCGATTATGCGCCGCCCGTCCTGACGATCGTCGCGCCGCCCGAACTTGGCCCCGGGTTCGCGCAGCAGCTGATGGCGGTGCTCGCCAAGGCGACCGGGACACGCTGGACGGTGACGCTCGCCCGCGACGGTGGCGCACCGACGCTGCACGAGGCGGCCGAGGCGCGAGTCCAGGCCGAGCGCGACGCCGCGCTGGCCGATCCGCTCGTGCGGCAGATCCTCGCGGCATTCCCCGACGCGACGTTGCTTGGTATCGATGCCGCCGAGCCCGCCGACCAGCCGCACAGGAATTCAGCCGATGCCTAACCTCGACGATATCATGAAGATGGCGCAGGGCCTGCAGAACGACATGGCTAAGGCGCAGGCGAGCCTCGATACGATCGAAGTCGAGGGCGCGGCTGGCGGCGGGCTGGTAAAGGTCCGGGCGACCGCCAAGGGGCGCATCCTCGGCATCGACCTCGACCCGTCGCTGCTCAACGCCGCCGACAAGGACATGCTCGAAGACCTGATCGTCGCCGCGTTCAACGACGCCAAGGGCAAGGCCGACGCCGCCGGCCACGCCGAGATGCAGAAGATGACCGCAGGCCTGCCGCTCCCGCCGGGGTTCAAGCTGCCGGGGATGTGACGGGAAGCGGGT
>CAXTPH010000179.1:0-5690 GCA_964245955.1 uncultured Sphingomonadaceae bacterium
AGCTTGGTCCCGAGCTCGGCGACGCCGCTGGCGAAGAAGCGGTCGATCGATTCGCCCGCGCCGGCAAGCTCGCGGCGGTTGACCGCGAAGCGCGGCGCCTTGAGCGAGAAGACGAAATCGTCGGGGGTCTCGGCGGCCCATTTGGCGAAGGTCGCGGGCGACATCGAACCGTAGAAGGTGCCGTTGACCTCGATCGTCGGCAGCGCCCGGCTGGCGAAGTCGAGCTCGCGCGCGTGCGCCAGCCCCGGCGGATAGAACACGCCGCGCCACGGTTCGAAGGTCCAGCCGCCGATGCCGGCGCGGATCGTCACAAGATCGCGATCACGATCATCGCGACGCCGGCGAGGCTGATCAGCCAGACGAGCGAGCGCACCACCGGCACCCCGAAGGCATAGAGCGGCAGGTAGATCACCCGCCCCCAGAAATACAGCTCGGCGCCGAGCACGGTGGCGCGGGTGTGGACCCCGGCAGCGTGCGCGATCAGAACCGCGGCGATGAACAGCGGCAGCGTTTCGAACAGGTTGGCCTGCGCGCGCTGGAGCCGCTCGGCGACCGGCGACAGCGGCGGCATCGTCGCGTCGCGCGGCCCCATGTTCCACTTCGCGCCGTACTGGCGGGTGCGGACGACGTCGAACGCGATGATATAGACGAACGCGAGCACGATAGTCCACGCGAGCAGCGTCAGTTCGGTGGTCATGCGGTTCTCCCCCTCAGCGCAGCGCGGCCTCGACCTCGGCCCACAGCCGGTTGAAGCTGCGTGCGGCGGGGCCGTTCGGCGCGGTCGCGGCGACCGGGGCCTGGTGGACCGCCATCGCCTCGATGCCGACGGCGTAAGGAATCGCGACCCGGTCGGGCACGGCGTCGACGGTCGCCTTGTGCAGCGCCCGCCGCCGGTCGACCATCGTCCATACCGGCATCAGCGCCGGCCGCTTGCGGTGGTGCTTGGCGAGGTGGGCCGCGAGTTGGTCGAAGGCACGGGTCGACAGCGGCGACGGCAGCAAGGGCACGACGATCAGGTCGGCGGCGCGGAACACCTGTTCGGCGAGCTCGGTCAGGCCGGGCGGGCAGTCGAGGATGACGCGATCATAGTCGCGCTCGAAGCTTTTCAGCATCTTCTTCAGGCTGCGCGCGCCGTCGGCGGCGATCGTCCGGTCGAGGTGGCGCAGCGACTTGTCGGCAGGCAGGACGTCGAGGTGCGGATAGGCGCTCGGCTGGATCATCGCGTCGAGCTCGGCGTCGGCGGCAAACAGCTTGCGTGCCGACGTCCCCGCCTTCGCCGCCAGCCGCAGTGTGAAGGTCGCCGCCCCCTGCCCGTCGAGGTCCCACAGCAGCGTCCGCCGCGCCGACCCGGTTGCGGCGGCATAAGCGAGGTTGACCGCGGTCGCGGTCTTGCCGACCCCGCCCTTGATCGCGAAAACGGCGATGGTCTTCATCGCGTCGCTTGGCGTGGCTTCGCGCGCAACCTCACAGCGCGCGCGCCGCGTCGAGCGCGGCGGCGAGGCGGTCGCGGATCGCGCGGAGCGGATTGGCATCGGCGGCGGGCGCCGCCGCGCGCGGCGGTGGCGGCGCAGTCGTTCCATCCTCGAGCAGTTTCTGCACGCCCTTGATCGTATAGCCGTCATTGTGCAGCAGCCGGTTGATCCGCGTCAGCAGGGCGATATCGTCGGGGCGATAGTAACGCCGGTTGCCGCCGCGCTTGAGCGGCTGGATCTGGGGAAAGCGCGTCTCCCAGAAACGCAGGACGTGCTGCGGCACCCCGATCAGCGCAGCGACCTCGCTGATCGTGCGATACGCGGGGTCGGCCGACGCCATTTAGTCGTCGGTTTCGCTGCCGGCCTCGGGACCGGGATCGACGCCGCCGTTGATCCGCGCGCGGAGCAGCTGGCTCGGGCGGAAGGTCAGCACCGTGCGCGGCTCGATCGGCACTTCCTGGCCGGTCTTCGGGTTGCGCCCGATGCGCTGCCCCTTGCGCCGCAGGACGAAGCTGCCGAACGACGATACCTTGACGTTGGTCCCGGCGATCAGCGTGGCGCAGATCTGGTCGAGCACCTGTTCGACGAGGTCGGACGACTCGCTGCGGGCGAGGCCGAGGTCGCGGTGCACCGCCTCGCACAGATCGGCGCGGGTGATGCTCCCGGTCGTCGACTTGGCGCGGGCCGCGCCGCGGATACGGACGCTGGTTTCGCCTGCCTGAGCCATGTCGATCATTCCCCCTCGCCCCCTACCAGCGGACCGCGGCGGCACCCCAGGTAAAACCGCCGCCCATCGCTTCCAGTATCAGTAAATCACCGCGTTTGATCCGTCCATCGCGAACGGCGGTATCGAGAGCGAGTGGTACCGACGCCGCCGAGGTGTTGGCGTGGCGGTCGACGGTGACGACAACCCGCTCGATCGGCAGGCCGAGCTTCTTCGCGGTGCCCTCGAGAATCCGCAGGTTCGCCTGGTGCGGGACGACCCAGGCGACGTCGGCGGCGGCGAGGCCGGCGGCGGCGAGCGTCTCGGTCATCACGCTCGCGAGGTTGGTGACGGCGTGGCGGAACACCTCGCGCCCCTTCATCCGCAGCTTGCCGACGGTGCCGGTCGAGCCCGGGCCGCCGTCGACGAACAGCAGGTCGTTGTAGCGCCCGTCCGAATGCAGCTTCGACGCGAGGATGCCGCGGTCGGCACCCGTGCCGGCAGCGTCCTCAGCGCGGAGCACGACCGCGCCGGCGCCGTCGCCGAACAGGACGCAGGTGCCGCGGTCGTCCCAGTCGAGCAGCCGCGAGAAGGTCTCGGCGCCGATGACGAGCGCGGTGTTGGCGGCGCCGGTGACGAGCATCGCGTCGGCGACGCTTAGTGCGTACAGGAACCCCGAGCACACCGCGGCGACGTCGAAGGCGACGCCGTGGATCATGCCGAGCTTGTGCTGGATGACCGTCGCGCACGCCGGGAAGGTCTGGTCGGGGGTGGCGGTGGCGACGACGATCAGGTCGACGTCGTCGGGTGTCAGCCCGGCGGCGTCGAGCGCGCGGCGTGCGGCGGCCAGCCCGAGGTCGGAGGTCAGTTCGCCGTCGGCGGCGATGTGGCGCTGGCGGATGCCGGTGCGCTCGACGATCCATGCGTCGGTCGTGTCGACGCGCGCGGCGAGGTCGGCGTTGGTCAGGATGCGGTCGGGCAGATAGCTGCCGGTGCCGACGACGACCGAGCGGCGAACGGTCACGCGACCGACGCGTCGTGGCCGTCGTTCGCGGCGACGACCGGGCGGTGGGCGCGGAAATTCTCGAGGTCGCGCGCGATCCGCCGGGTGATGTCGCCGGCAACGAGGTCGTGCGCGACGCCGATCGCGTGCGCCATGCCGCGGACGTTGGCGCCGCCGTGGCTCTTCACCACGAGCCCGTTGAGGCCGAGAAACACTGCGCCATTGTGCGCGTTCGGATCGAGATGCCGCGCCAGCGCGCGCAAGGCCCCCCGCGACAGCAGATAGCCGAGCTGCGTCAGCCACGAGGTGCGGAACGACTGTGCGAGCAGCCCGGTGACGAGCTTGCCGGTGCCCTCCGCGGTCTTGAGCGCGACGTTGCCGGTGAAGCCGTCGGTGACGATGACGTCGACGTCGCCCGCGCCGATCTTGTCGCCCTCGACGAAGCCGACGAACGCCATCGGCAGGTCGGCCGAGCGGAGCAGCGCGGCGGCCTCCTTCAATTCCTCTGTGCCCTTGAGTTCTTCCTCGCCGATATTGAGCAGCGCGACGCGCGGGCGCTCGACGCCAAGCACGGTGCGGGCGAACGCCGCCCCCATCACCGCGAACTGGACGAGGTTCTCGGTATCGCATTCGACATTCGCGCCGAGGTCGAGAACGACCGAGTCGTTCTTGAGCGTCGGCAGCAGCGCCGCGAGCGCGGGGCGGTCGATGCCCTCCATCGTCCGTAGCGTCAGCTTGGCCATCGCCATCAGCGCGCCGGTATTGCCGGCCGACACCATGGCTTGCGCCTCGCCCGCCTTGATCGCGGCGACGCCCATACCCATCGACGTCGTCCGCATCCGGCGGATCGCCGCCGACGGCTTGTCGGTGCCGAGGATGACATCGGGGCAGTCGACGACGGTCGAATTGGCGAGGACGCGCGGGTTGCGCTTGAGCTCGGCATCGATCGCCGCGGCACCGCCGTACAGCCGGAACAGCAGCTTCGGGTAGCGTTCGTGGGCGATCTCGGCGGCGGCGATCACCACCGCGGGTCCCCCGTCACCGCCCATGACGTCGAGTGCAATAACGGGGCGGTCGGTCATCGTCGGTCGATCGACCTAAGGCTCAGGGCTGCATCTCGATCACGGCGCGATCCTTGTAGAAACCGCACGACGGGCAGAGGTTGTGCGGCAGCTTGAGCTCGCCGCAGTTCGGGCACTCCTGGCTCACCACGGCGGTCAGCGCGTGGTGGCTGCGGCGCATGTTGCGGCGCGAGGGCGAAGTCTTGCGTTTCGGAACGGCCATCGAGGCACCTGTCTTCTTAAAGCGATTCGCGGCGGGCACGGGGCCGCGCGCGCGGTTCCCGAAAACCGCCAAGGTTTCAGTCGAGGCGCGGACCATAGAGATTTATCGCGCCGAAGCAATCCGAAATGATCCCGATCCCCGCTCGCGGGGAGAACGACCGCGCCGCCCTTCGCGGCGGGGTGGAGAGGCGGTCGGGCGAGCGCGCAGCTAATCCCGCTCGACCGTCCCTCCGTCACGCGAGGTCGCGCGCCACCACCCCGCGGGGCGGGGAGGACCCAAGAAAAAGGCCGCCCCCTTGCGGGGACGGCCGGTACGCTACTCGCTACGACGAAAGTGTCAGTCCTTACCGCGGACCGTATCCTTGATGCCGCCAACAGTGTTCTGAACGGTACCCTCGGCCTTATCGGCCTTGCCTTCAGTCTCGAGCTTGGTGTCGCCGAACAGCTTACCGGCGGCTTCCTTGACGCTGCCGCCCATCTTCTTGAGGGCGCCGTCGATGCGATCTTCGTCCATGATAAGCTCCTGCGTTGTGGTGCCCGTTCAACGGTGTAGAAGGAAAATGGTTGCACGCGGAACGACATGCGCGCGCGACCAGGGGGACCCACACCAATGATGATCACGCTCGTCACCGCCGGATTCTGCGGTCTGCTGTATTTCATTCTGACGCTCCGCGTCGGCCAGCTGCGCCAGGCGCACAAGGTCGCGATCGGCGACGGCGGCAACGACGCGCTGCTCGGCCGCATCCGCGCCCACGCCAATTTCGCCGAATATGTCCCGATCATCCTCGTCCTGATGGGCGCGATCGAGGCCGGCATCGGCCGGGGCAACGAGCTGCTCGCCTCGACCGGCATCCTGCTATTCCTGCTGCGCATCGCCCATGCCATCGGCATGACGAGGCCCGCCCCGAACCCGTTCCGCCTCGCCGGCGCGGCCGGCACGTGGATCATCCTCGTCGGCCTCAGCGTCTGGGCGATCGTCCTCGCGTACAGCCACGCCGGGTAGGTCCCGGCTGCCGGTCGGGGGCTAAACCCCCGCCAGCACGCGGTCGGCGACGTAGGGGTTCGACCGCCGCTCGGCGGCAAAGGTCGACATCGCGCCGTGCCCGGGGATGAAGGCGGTCGCCCCGCCCATCGGCCACAGCCGCGTCGTGATCGCGGCGATCAGGTCGGCATGGTTGCCCTTCGGGAAATCGGTCCGCCCGATCGAGCCCTGGAAGATGACGTCGCCG